>RPQK01000493.1 GCA_003819755.1 Acidobacteriota bacterium
AACACCTCGGGCTGGGGCAAACCTTGCCGCGAGTGTTACCCCTCCGAGCCGATACTCGACCAGGCGATCAACCGGAACATCCCGATTGTGGTCACCGCCGACGCCCACCGGAAGGCAGACCTGACGCGGTACTACGATCGGGCGTTCGAGTTGCTGGGCCGGTTGCACTAGAGCGCGCGCGGTTGTTGCAAACGGTTGCAAGATAAGGACCGGCGAGCATCGACTCTTTTGAGGCATGGTGGCTGGAAGAAAAGACCCCAAGGACCTCAAGGACGACAAGGACGACAAGGACGACAAGGAACTGAAAGCCCCGCGAACGTTGAGTTAGTCCTTGAGGTCCTTGAGGCCCTTGAGGTCCTTTCAAATCCTTTGGGTCCTTTCGCCCTTTTCCCTTGACAGCCCGTTGATCGCTCGGAATAATTGCAACCGTTTGCCCTATGAGAGTCACGATTCACGATATCGCGCGTGAATGCGGGGTCAATGTCAGCACCGTATCCCGTTCTTTGAGCGGCTCTTACGGGGTCAATGACGAGACCCGCCAAAAGGTGCTCGCGGCCGCCAAGCGGCTGAATTATGTGCCCAACCGTGTCGCCCGGGGGCTGGCCACCGGACGATCCCAGAGCCTGGCGCTCCTGATCAGTGACGTCCGTAACCCCTTCTTTGCGGAAGTGGCGCGAGGCGCGGAGGATGCGGCCTTCGCTGCCGATTATGACCTGATCCTCGGCAATGCCGACCTCGACCGGGAGAGGCAGATGCGATACTTCCGCTCGCTCGTCGCCAAGCAGGTGGACGGCCTCATCGTCAACTCGGTGTCCGGCCTGTCCGAAGAGGAAGTCGAGGAATTGCGGGCGTACCGCGTCCCCCTGGTGTTGCTGAACCGTTCCGAGGGTGTCCAAAGCATTTCGAGCGTTTCGGCCGACAATTTTCAAGGCGGGTTCCTGGCCGGGCAGCACCTGATCGAGCTTGGTCACCGGAACATCGCGCATCTCACCGGTCCACGCCAGCACGGCAACCTGACGGAACGGGCCAAGGGGTTTCTGAAGGCCGTTCATCAGGCGGGCAACTCGGTCCACGCCGTCGTCATCCACGGGGATCAGAACCAGCAGGGCGGCTACACGATGGCTCGTAAGATGCTTTTGTCGCAACCCGGGGTCACAGCGGTATTCACCGCCAATGACGCGATGGCCTTCGGCGTCATACGGGCGCTCATCGAGAACGGGAAGAAGATCCCGGATGACCTGTCGCTCGTTGGTTTTGACAATGTTGAACTGGCCTCGATTTTGCAGCCGCCGCTGACCACGGTCCACCAGCCGAAGTACGAAATGGGGGAGGCCGCGGTTCAGATCCTGCTTCGCCAGATTGCCCGTCCGGACTCCGGGCCGGAGCACCGTCTGCTGGGCGTTCAACTGGTTGAGCGGGAATCGTGCAGGAAGGCGTGAGGACGCGTTCAGAGTTGTTGAGAGGGGTGTCATGGGGAAGGTTACACGAAGAGACTTCTGCTGGTCAGTCACTACGGGCACGATGGCAGCATCGGCATGGGCTCAGGCTAGAACACTCTCTAGTCCAGACCCACCCCCCGATTCGTCCTGGACGACTTCCTGCCGGGCGGTGATTGCCGAAGCCTACAATCCCCCGTTTTACCCTTCTTTCGACTACACACCCGAGAAGGCCGTGGCCATAACCAAGGCGCTCAATGCCAACGCCTTCCGTTACCCCGCCGCCTCTTACTTCGCCTACTTTCCGACCCGGACCCGTTACCCGATCCATCCCGAGCTCGCCCCGGGCCAGGATCCGATGAAGGAGACGGTTGATCTCTGCCACCGGGCCGGGCTGAGGGTGATCGCGTATATCCCGCTCAATCACCCGTTCATGGAAGTGAGTGCGGGCAATCCGTTCTACCAGGAGTGGGTTAAGCGGCTCGAAAACGGGAAACCGATGACAACCGAGCACTACGGTTATACGCCCTACTATGAGGGCTGCCTGAACAGCCCGGTTCGTGACGAAATCCGGCAACTGGTCAAGGAAGTGGTGACGGGGTACGAGATCGATGCGGCCTATTTTGACGGACCCTACATGGGGATGCGCAACGCCCGCCGCTTCTGTTACTGCCGGCCGTGCCGCGAGGCCTACCGGAAAGCCCGGAACCAGGAGATCCCGCCTGACGATGGCAGCAAGGGCCGGGAGGCAGAGATCGAGTACACGCTCTGGCTCCGGGACGAAGTGGTCATCGCCTACCTGGACGAAATCCGCCAGATGATTCGACGCGAGCGCAACGTCCCGGTCCTGTTCAACGACACGTCGCTGCTCAGCAGCCGCGAATGGCGCAACCGCGCCATTCCAGTCGTCGACGGCTTCATGTTCGAGGCGGCCGAGACGCCGGAGCAAAAACTCTTCAACCTGGAGCTCGGCCATTCAACCGGCAAGACGATCTGGACTTACGTCGGGACCCACACCCAGTACAATCGCGAGCACCTGAAAAACGAGCGGGTGCGGGGCTGGTTCAGCTACCCTGTCGAAAGTGAGGAACTGCTCATCGACGGCGCGACCGCGCTGGCCGGTCATGCCGGTCTTAAGTACTGGGGTTTGAGCCGGTTTTTCTACATGAAAGAAGATCCCTTGTCCTATGCGTCGGGGCGTTACGTACGCTCTATTTTTGATTTTGCTGCCAGGAACTCGACTTTGCTGTTCCAAGCCCATTCGCAACCGGTTGCAGGACTGCTTATCGGCTCGCAGACAATAGACTGGTACGACGGCAGCATCTTCATGGCGGACGCGTACAAAAACAGCTACTACGGGGCTTTTCAGCTGCTCAAAGAGCGGTGTTACGATTGCGAACCATTCCTCGACTACCGCCTCAGTCCGGAGCTTCTCTCCCGCTATCGGCTCCTCTACGTACCGAACGCTCCCTGCCTGAGTGATCCGCAGTGCGAGACGATCCGCCGTTACGTCGATTCCGGCGGTGTGGTGGTCGCCACTCATCTGACTTCGGCGGCGGACGAGCTCGGACGGGTGCGGAAGGATTTCGGCCTGGCCGATCTCTTTGGCGCCCACCTGAAGGCGCCCGAGCCGGTCGAGATTCCGGATCTCTATCTCCTTCCTGTGGGCGCTTCCGAACCCCTGCCCCAAGATCCTCAAGTCGTGCTCTTTGAGGCGATCGATCCCGATTCTGTGGTGGCTCGCACGATCGACCGGGGCCATCGGCGAACCCTGGGTCCGGCGGTGGTGAAGCGCGCCTTTGGGAAGGGACAGGTGATCTACATCGGGTCGAGCCTGGAGCCGATTTACGAGGAAACACGGCTGGGTGTCATACGGGATTACGTGGGTTCTCTGATTGATCCGCTGGTGGGCCGATTCCGTCGTTATGACGTGGCGCCACGACCGGGGCTGATGCCCCACTGCACTGTCTCCGGTAACAGCCTGCTTCTTCATCTCCTGGCAAATACCGGCAACAAGTGGAAAAAGCCGCGTCAAAGGGAGGAGTACCTGCCAATTCCGGACGTAAAGGCCCGCCTTCGGATTCCAGGCGGCCGCAAGGTCAAAAAAGTTCACTTGCTCCGCGCTGGTCGGGCGGTTGATTATTCCTCCAACGGTGAGTGGCTTGAGGTGAACGTCCCCCAAGTCGCGATTCACGAGCTGATTCAGGTGGAACTAATCTGATGGAAGCAAAACATTCTGGAGCGCCGGCTGCCGACATAGGTCGCGACCAAACGGCGTTCTACTCGCCCGATGTGAGCCCTTCGCCGTGGCGCTGGTTCATGATCGGCCTCGTTTTCTGGGCGACGGTGATCAACTACCTCGACCGTCAGACCCTGTCGGTCGTCGCGCCGGTGCTGCGGGAAGAGTTCGGGATGAGCAATGTGACTTATTCCCGGGTGGTGTTCGGCTTCCTGCTCGCCTACACGATCATGAACGGCGTTTCCGGTCCGCTGATCGACCGGCTGGGTACCCGTCTCGGATACGCCCTCTGCATGCTCTGGTGGTCAGGCTCGGCTATCCTGCATGCCTTCGCCACCGGCCCCTGGACGCTCGGCCTCGCGCGCTTTTCGCTCGGGATGGGAGAAGCCGGCAACTGGCCGGCCGGAGTTAAGGTGGTCGCAGAGTGGTTCCCGAAGAAAGAGCGGGCACTGGCCTCTGGTATCTTCAACAGCGGCTCGGCCATCGGTGCTATCCTCGCCCCCCCACTGGTCGCCTGGATTCTACTCCAGTTCGGCTGGCCCGCTGCCTTCGTGGCGGTGGGGGTCACCGGCTTTCTGTGGCTGCTCGTCTGGTGGCCCTCCTACCATGTACCTGGTCCCGTTGCAGGGAGTAAACCGGAGGAGACGATCCCAACACGGCAGCTCCTCAAAAAGAAATTCGTCTGGGTGTTTACCCTCTCGAAGATCTTCATGGACCCTGTCTGGTACTTCTACATTTTCTGGTTTCCCGAGTACCTGAAATCAGCACGGAACTTTGACATGGCTTCTATCGGCAAGTACGGCTGGATACCTTTCCTCGTCGCGGGATTCGGGAACATTCTGGGCGGCTTGCTCTCGAGTGCATTGCTGCGTCGCGGCTGGCCGCTGACCGCCGCTCGGAAGTCCTCCGTGACCGTCTTTGCGGCGCTGATGACGGCGGCGATTCCCGCCGTGCTGGTCGCCGATGTGCGGGTATCGATCGCCCTCGTTTCGCTTGCCATGATCGGCTATACCGGGAGCCTGGCCAATATGATGGCCTTTCCGGCGGACGTGTTCCCGAAGACCGTCGTCGGCTCGGTGTACGGGATCGCGAGCATGGGAGCGGGATTCGGAGGAATGCTTTTCACCCTCTTAACCGGTTGGATGGTCGATCACTATTCTTATCATCCGGTTTTCTTTATGTTTGGAATCGCACCCCTGGTCTGCACGACTATCTTGTGGCTTTGGCTCGGGCCGATTGAAAAGGGAGCGGCTGACAGCTGACGGCTGACAGCTGACGGCTGACGGCTGACGGCTGACGGCTGACAGCTGACAGCTGACGGCTGACAGGTGACTGCTGACAGCTGACAGGTGACTGCTGACAGCTGAGAAGGTGTGAAGAAAATCAAGCGTGTCGACGGGCTTTTATCGTGGCCGGACTCTCCAGAGTCCGGCGCGTGGATGATGGCTGGTTGCACGATGTACTGGCCGGACTCTGGAGAGTCCGGCCACGATAAAAGCCCGTCGACACGCTTGATTTTTTTCACACCTTCTGACAGGCGCGATTGATGACAGGTGACACCTTTGGCAGAGGAGGACAACATGTCAACTCAAAGTGAATTTCGGGATAAAACCGTACTGATAACGGGCGCGAGCAACGGCATCGGTGCGGAGACGGCGGCTCTCTTCGGCGAGGCCGGCGCTCGGGTTATCGTCCACTACAATAAGGCCGCAGACCAGGCAGCGACCGTGCTGAGCCGGGTCCGAGAGTCAGGGGGAGACGGGCAGGTTCTGCAAGGCGACCTGACGACTATGGCCGGATGCCGGGAGCTGATCAGCCAGATCCGAGGCACCGGGCGAAGCATCGACATCCTTGTGAACAACGCCGGTTCCCTCATAAAACGGACGCCGATTCTGCAGTTCACACAGGAGCTCTGGGACCAGGTCATGACACTGAACCTGACCTCCGCGTTCTTCCTCAGCCAGGCAGTGCTTCCCGGGATGGTAGAGAAGAAACGGGGAGTGATCGTCAACGTGGGCTCGATTGCAGGGCGAAACGGCGGGGGGATGGGGGCTTCGGCTTATTCGATCGCCAAGGCGGCCATTTCCACGATGACCCGTTCCTTCGCCAAGGAGTTCTCACCGCACGGCATCCGGGTCAATTGTGTCTCCCCGGGAACCATCGACACCAATTACCACCGGACCTTTTCCACGCAAGCCATGCTCGATTCGATCGCCGCTGCAACGCCGATGGGAAGATTGGGAACCGCCCGCGAGGTCGCCGAAGTGATCCTGTTCCTGTGCTCCTGCCGTTCAAACTTCATCCAGGGTCAGACGATCGAGGTAAACGGCGGGTTCATGATGCCGTGAAACAGCTGGCAGGGGTGACAAGGTGACAGGGTGACAGGGTGA
>RPQK01000494.1 GCA_003819755.1 Acidobacteriota bacterium
GAAACGGAAGATCCAATGATCATTTCTTCCTCACTTCGACATTCGACATTCGATATTCGATATTCGACATTCTGTCTTTCTTCTTCATCGGGCAGGCTTTTGGTTGCGGCTACGCCGCGCCGTATCCTTCGGGTCTTTCCCTCCGGCCCTCACGCCCGGTTCAACGCCCGAAACACGGCGGGCGACAGCCCGGTGGCTCTCTTGAACGTCCGGCTGAAGTGACTCTGGTCCGCGAAGCCGGCATTAAGGGCGATGTCGACGAGTGGGAGGTTGGAGCACAAAAGCTGCTTACTCGCATACTCGATGCGCCGGCTTCTTACGAACTCCCCAACGGTGCAGCGGAACACTCTCCTGAACTCGGTAGCAAGGTGCACAGGGTGAACTCCCGCTTCCCGGGAAATCTCCTCCAGCGTCAAACCTTCTGAAAACCTCTCCTCGAGCAAATCTCGAACCCGGCGCAGCCACGCCGGAACAGATCCTCCTCTGGATACCCTGCTCCGCGAAATGACGGCGATGGCTTCGTAGATCAGACCGCGTATGGCAAGGTCCGAGAACTGATCGGGCGCCTGAAACTCGCGATAGAGCTGAAAGACCAGCCAGACCCCTCGGCCAGACCCGACCTCCAGGCAGGAATCAAAGAGTCCCCGCCGGACATCGAGCGCCTGGAGTTGACCGGACTCGAACTCGACGTTGAAGGAGAAGACGGGGCTGTGAAAATGCTCACAATGCTGTTCCCCCGGTGGATGGAATACGAGGGTCGAGGCACGGCACTCGCGGACCCGCCCTCCATATGTTTCCGAATACGATCCCTGTCGTATCAGGCAGAAATAGGCGTTCTCGTGAGAATGGGAAGGGATCTTCAGACGGGCCGGGTAGCGGGTCTCGGAGAGGATGAAACCCGAGAGTCTGTGGTTCCTGACCGTCTCGCCGCAGTAATGTCCCGGTGCTAAGGGTAATTCTGGCATAAGCGAAGAGGCAGACAAATCTGTATACGAGGCGAAGGAAGGTTAGGTTCCCCTTAACCTCGTCCAAGGACCTTAAAGGCGTGCAAGATTCGAACGCCGGATTCCTGGTAGATTTCGTAGATGAGCGGTAGAACCAGACCCTTTGTCCATTTCACTGTCGTCCTGCTTGCGCTTTTGATCATCGTTCCTCCCGTCGCCTTCGGGCAGGAAGGAGAGGAACAGCCGGACCTGACCATCAACGAAACAACCAGGAACGAAGTCCTGGAGGGAGTTCTGAAGGCCCTCAACGAGGCCTATGTCTTTCCCGAGACCGCGAAGAAAATGGAGCAGTCTATTCGCGACCGGATGGCCAAAAACGAGTACGGATCAGTAGCGAGCGCGAAAGAGTTCGCCCGGAAACTAACGAACGACCTGCAGGCGGTAAGCAAAGACAAGCACCTTCGCGTCTCTTACTCCTTCGAGGCGCGGCCCAAGCCGCCAGAAAATGAGGGGCCGCCCTCTCCCGAGGAGCGAGCCCGATTCCTCAAGTTCGCGCGCAGCGTCAACTTCGGATTCGAGAAAATAGAGCGGCTCGAGGGCAACGTCGGTTACCTCGACCTGCGGAGTTTCATGGGTACAGAGCTCGCCGGAGAGACCGCCGTCGCGGCGATGAATTTCCTGAGCAACAGCGATGCCTTGATTATCGACTTGAGGCAAAACGGCGGAGGCGATCCGGCCCAGGTCGCCTTGATCTCGACCTACCTGTTCGACTCCGACCCCGTCCATCTGAACAGCCTTTACTGGCGGCCGGGTAATTTCACTCATCAGTGGTGGACCCTTCCCTACGTCCCCGGCACGCGATTCGGACGCGAAAAGGACGTCTACGTGCTCACGAGCAACCGCACGTTCTCGGCCGCCGAGGAGTTCACCTACAACCTGCAAAATCTTAAGCGGGCGACCATTGTTGGTGAGACGACAGGCGGGGGGGCCCATCCAGGTGGCGGGCGCTGGATCAACGAGCATTTTGGGGTATGGCTTCCCACCGGGCGGGCGATCAACCCGGTCAGCGGAACCAACTGGGAAGGCACGGGGGTAAAGCCCGACATTGCCGTGCCGAAAGAGCAGGCCCTGAAGACAGCTCACACCGAAGCACTTAAGAAGCTCGTCGGGAAAGCGACAGACGAGAAGGACAAAGAGCGGCTGAAACGCACGCTCAGCAAAATCGAGAAGGAGCTTGAGGGCGTAAAAACAGCGGCGAAATGAGGAGAAGGGGAGAAGGGGCGGAGGGGAGAAGGGGCGAAGGGAAAGGGGCAGAGGATCAAAGGGGCAGAGGGGCAAAGGGAGAAGAAGAATGGAAACCGATGCCCCTTCCGTTCTCCCTCCGCCCCTCTGCCCCTTTGATCCTTTGATCCTTTGCCCCTTTCCCTTTGCCCCTTCTCCCCTTCGCCCCTTCTTTTCAGGCCGCCTGCCGGGCTTGCCTCGACGCGGCCAGCGCGCTTTGGATCATCATGAACTCCCCGAAATTCTCGCTCGTGAGCAAACCAACCAGGCGCCCGTTTCGGAGGACGGGGATAGTGTTGCAGGCGCATTCATTCAAGCGGCTGAGAGCAACCTCGAGCATTTCAAACGAGTCGACTACCACAAAGTTGTTGTGCATGAATTCTCTGACAGAAGTGCCCAGTGGCCGCTGGGCCAACGCCTTGAGCAGCTCGCCGCGCGTCAACACACCAATCAACTGGCCGCGGTCGGTCACCGGGAAATCCTGTTGTGAGCCGGCCAGAATCATATCGACCGCCGTTCCCAGAGTGTCGGCGGCTTCCAGCACTCGGAAATCAGTCTGCATCGCCTGGCTGACGGGAATGCCGGCCAGCGAGCTGCGCATCAGGACCATACTCGCCTCCTGCGCGGCTCCGACCCAGACAAAGAAAGCGATGAAGATCAGGAACGGATTGGACAGAAAACCGATGAATCCAAAAAGAAGGGCCATACCCTGGCCTATGCTGGCGGCAATCTGCGTCGACCGGGTATAGCTGAGTCGCGTGGCCAGCAATGCCCGCAGGACGCGGCCCCCATCCATCGGGAAAGCCGGCAGGAGATTAAAGCCGACGAGGAAGAGATTGACGACCAAGAGCCGCTCCAGGAAGGAGCCCTGGGCCACCCCGAGGTTCCCTATCGGCTGCAGTGTCCCGGTCGTCCAAAGGATCAAAAACAGAAGAGCGGCAATCACCACGTTGACGGCTGGCCCGGCCAGCGCCACCCACAGCTCCTCCCAGGGGTTTTCCGGCATCCTTTCAAGCCTGGCAACGCCGCCGATCGGCAGGAGTGTGATGTCCCTCGTCCTGATGTTGTAGCGCCTTGCGGTCAAGGCATGGCCAAATTCATGGAGGACCACACAGGCGAAAAGCGCCAAGACGAAGAGAATACCCCAGATCGTCGACTGGAGCGTCTGGCCCTGAAGCCAGTGGGAGAGCGCCACCCACGCGATGATGAGGAGGAAAGTCGCGTGGACGTAAATCGGGATGCCGAGGACCGATCCTATTCTCCATGACCATTTCATAAGCGTAACTTGCCTTGGGAAGAACCAGCGGAAGAGGATTGAACGTTCGATTCGCCGGATTCGTAACTGGTTATTCAGATGCTTTTCCAAGGGCAAGGTTTCGGGAAGAAAGGGGCAAAGGATCAAAGGGTCGAAGGGGCAAAGGGAAAAGCAGGCGAGAGGGAGTTTGCCTTGTCCCTTTTCCCTTTGCCCCTTTGATCCTTTGATCCTTTGCCCCTTTCCATCCCCACTGAACCGTCGCACCCGATTGTCGGTCTATCAACGTGAGAGGAATAAATGGCAACAAGAGAAGTCAGAGCCGTCCTGGTTCTTCTGTTTGTCCTGGTTGTTTTTCCCCGTGCAATGACCGCACAGAACCAGCCTGTCCCGAACTCCGATCTCGACGCGCTAATGTCCAAGGTGCTCGCAAAACGCGAAATCGACTGGGATCGGCTTCACAACTACGTTTTCCGCGAAAAGGAAGTTTTGGAGCTCCGGGGGCTTGGATCCGCACCCATCGAGAGTTGGCGACGCGAGTACGTCTGGCTCGTGCGCGACGGCTATCTGGTCCGCAGCCCGGTAAAGGCCAACGGCGTATCGCTGTCCAAAGAGGAGCAGGCCAAAGCGGAACGCGAGTGGACTGAAGACCGGAAGAACCAGAAGCGAAATTCGCTCGAGCGCGAGGCGTTTTTCGGTTTCAAGTTCCAACCCGGACGATACCTTCTGGCCGGCAAAAAGAAGCACGAGGGACGTGATGTTCTGGTGGTGGAGTATTACCCGAAACTTCGCGACCTCGATGACGACGAGGAGGGCCACAAGGGCGAACGCCCGAAGGAGAAGTCCGACAATGCCGACAAGAAGAAATCGAGCAAGCGCGACAAGGATGAGGATCTCGGAGATTACTACGAACGGATGTTCGAAAAGACCCTGCTGGTCACGATGCTGGTTCTGCCCGAGGAAAACCAGCTGGTTCAGATGACTTTCGACAACGTCGGACTCGATTTCCTGCCCGGACGCTGGTTGGTCCGGATCGATGATCTCAAGGCCGATATGACAATGCACAAGCCGTTTGAGAACATCTGGCTCCCAGGGGCCATCCACGCTTTTGGCAGCGTCACGACCGCAAACGGCTCGCTTACCGTCCGTTACGCCCGGGAGTTCTTCGATTATCAAAAAACTGATGTCAAAGTCCGCTTCTGGTACGAAAAGCCCGCTGCGCCGCAAGAGAAAAAGCCATGAGACGACCAAGTTCTTGCTCATTCGCCTTGTTGCCGGTCCTGATCGCACTGTTTCCTTTCTGTCTCGCCGAAATCGTGGACTCCGTGCGCCTGCATGGGAATTTCACCGTCTCCGACGACGAGTTACTGCGCATCGCAGGAATCTCTGTCGGCACAGATCTCGGCAACATTTCATTGCCGGAAGTCGAGAAGCGAATCCTGGCTTCAGGGCACTTTGAATCGGCCACAGTGACGAAGCGCTATCCTTCGTTGACCGACACCGAGTACGTCGTCCTGCTGATCCAGGTTCAAGAAAAACCGAAAGTCAAAAGCAAGTTCATGATGATGCCGATCCTCTCGGGAAGCGATGAGTACGGCCTGACCTACGGAGCTCGTCTTTCTGCTATCGGCCTGTTCGGTTCCCGGGAGCGCGTTTCATTTCCGCTGACTTGGGGCGGTGTGCGCGAGGCCGCGGTCGAAGTCGAGTCCCCCCGGCCGGTGCCCGGTTTTGGCTCTTTCCTGGCCGGCGCGAGCATCAACCGCAAAGAAAATCCCCATTTTGAGATAGGAGATCTGCGCAAGGACTTTATGGCAGGCGCCCGAAACCGAGTCGGCCCGCTGGTTTATGAAGTTGCGGCCGGCTGGACGGACGTTGATTTTGGAGACCTTCACGACCGCTTTTTGAGTTACGGCGCCCACGTCGCGCTCGACACGCGGCAGGACGCGAATCTGCCTCGTGACGCTGTCTACCTGGGTTTTGGCTGGCACAGGATGGCGCTCGCCGATATGCGGCCGGACTTCAATCTCTACCAGACGGACATTCGTGGCTATAAAGGGCTATGGGGGCAGGCGATCCTCGCCGCCCAAGTGCTGTACGACAAAGCTGACGGCCCTCTTCCTGACTACGAGCGCCCATTCTTGGGAGGCGCCTCGACACTGCGGGGGCACGAGCCGGGGGAATTCGTCGGCGACAATCGAGTCGTTTCGTCCGTTGAGCTTCGACTTCCGGTCACATCGCCGCTGGCGATCTACCATGCCGGGTTCGACGCCTTCTGGGACTCGGGGGCCGTGTTCAATCACGGGCAGTCGCTGCGAGATGCGGATTTCAAACACGGTGTGGGCGCTGGGGTCTTCTTCCTGATTGCCGGCTTCGGTTTCAAGGTCGACGTGGCGCACGATCTGAATGATTCATTCCGTGTGCATTTCAGTACCGGGTTTCGTTTCTAGAGGAAGGGATTTATCCACGAATTACACGGCGCGGCGTAGCCGCAACCAAAAGCCTGCCCGATGAAGAAGAAAGACAGAATGTCGAATATCGAATGTCGAATGTCGAATGTCGAAGTCAGGAAGAAATGATCATTGGA
>RPQK01000495.1 GCA_003819755.1 Acidobacteriota bacterium
CGAGCTGCAACCATCGTTTTGGCCGGGCTCCCAGCCCGACTGCCGGACTCTGGAGAGTCCGGCCACAATAAAAGCCCCGTTCACCACGGCTGGTTGCACCGACGCCAGGGCCACCGGGTCACGCCGCCCGTTGGTTCTCGAAGGTCTCTAATTCCAGCCCAATCTCGGTGACGACGGCATGCAGCCAGGAGATATGACCTTCATGGTTATTTATCCCGTCGTCGACCAACTCCGGGTAGGCTATTTCGCTTTCCCCAAAGGAGCAACTCTGCCCATCGACCTCGCAGACCCCGCAGTAAAACTTGTGCTCCGGAAAAGTGCCGGTCGCTGTATGAGTGAAACGAAAAGTGTGAGATCCATGCCGGGAACAAGCGATATTGGGCCGGAATCTGAGATACATACGGTCCTCCACAAGCCGTTGGTTGGGTCACCGCGTGAAGGGAGTTGGGGTCTCGCCGTAAATTCCCGCGGTCTTGATGACTACCATACCTCTCAGCAAGAGAGATGCCATTTCGGAGAAGAAGTCGCAGAAGCGCGTTGACTCTCGCTTGTCCGATGTTTCGGGTGCAATACAGGGGCAGCGTGGACCGGGGAAAAATTCCCGGCAGGAAGCGGGCAGAGCAAGCGGGAAAGGACCTCAAGGACATTGCTGTTTCCCCTGTCCTTGAGGTCTTTGAGGTCTTTGAGGTCTTTTCCCGCCGGTAGAAACAGGGTGGACCGGCAGCACTAAAACGACAGCAGGCATTGCCAGATGTACATGTTGGCCAGCCCGTCGATTCCCTGCCAGATCTCCTTGAAGATCCTCGGGTCGCCGCTGATCTCCTCAATCTCGCGGACCTTCTCCTCCCAGGGAATACAAACTCCAGGCTTGTTTCGAGGATTCGGGCTTTCGACGGACATGAAGCCTGGCGCACGAAAATCGGACCCAGCCGGCCCAGGGGGCGGGGATGCTTGATGGGAGGACGACGAATAGACGCCATATTCCCGGGCCGCTTCTGTCATGGCCTGCAGGTTTTCGGCCTTCGTGTCGTTCTGCATGATAGCGCTCGCGTCAATGATGTACCCGCCGTCTTTCGCGACGCCCTCAATGACCTTTCGGCAGTGTGCCCGGACCTGCTCGGGAGTCCCGAAACTCAGAAGGAAATTCGGGATACCGCCACTCAGGCAGAACTTGTGGCCGAGCTTCCGGTGGACCTCAAAGATGTCGCCCTGGTCCACGTGGTAAAGGATGCTCCCCTCCGGCAGTTCGGCGAAACTATCCAAGTGGTGGTTCCAGTTTCCTTCCGCGTAAAACATCGTCTGATGCCCATTGCGCCACAGTTCCTGGATGATCGGTTTCAGCGTTGACCAGTAATGGGAATGAAACTGATCGGGCGAAACAAACGGAACGCAGCCGCGGTGCATCCAGAAACCGATGGGGACCTTCTTTTCAGGATCGGCGGAGCTCATGGCGACATGCAGCAGGTGAGGAGCAAGCGCCTCGCAGGCGGCGAGGACTTTTCTCGGCTGCTCGATCATGTCCATCGTCAGGCCGACGTAACCGCGCAGCTTATCGGCCAGGATGTCGAAGGGCGCCTTGAAAATGCCGGCGATGGCCGAGACAGTCCCGGATTCCTCGCGAAGCAAGGCGTTTTGCCGTCCGAAGGCGTTGAAGTAAGAGAGCATGGCCATCCCGCCCTTGAGGAACGACAGGTTGTTCCGGTAGGTGTTTGGACAACCCGGCTTGACGACATCTCCCGAAGCCCGCGGGAGCCAGACGTTGTACAGGAATCCGGTCGGATCGTCGATCAATTGATCGTACTCGTCCGGTTTCATGAACGCGTCTTCCTCGGCCGGTTCCCGGTACTGGAAACCGGTGTCAGGCGGGACGTGCATTCCGGGCACCCCGTAGTATTTCAGGCCGATCGCCTCCGTCAGTCCGGTCCACACGTAGACCATGTTGGAGACGACGGCGTCCCAATCGAATTCCCTCGCGCATTTCCTGGCCGCCACGAAAGCCTTTTCGTAGTCGTGCGTCACCTCCTGGCAGGTAAACCCGGCATACTGCGCGGTGAATTCGGCGACGAAGGGTCTTACCGGGACACAGTCGGGCTTTTGGTTGCGAAGGGCAGTTGTATAGCGGCGCAGCCTCTCCTGGTAGCGCCTTTCCATCTCGTTACTCATCACTGCGGCTCCTTTTGGGCTCTCGGCTTCCCGCTTTTCAGGCCCGTGCGCAGTTTATTCTCAGTCTCCCGGATTGCCAAGGGAGCGAGCAGGCGCCGGTTCTTCTCGACGTAATCGAAGACCCGGTCTCTATGCGTCTTGGTCAGCTCCCTGAGAACCCAGGAAACCGCTTTTGTTACCATCGGCTCCCGTTCATGTTTCACCTGATCGACCAGAGCCAGGCTGAGATCGGGCAAAGCAGTTCTTCTATCGCGGTTCAGAGGAACGGTTGCAACGAGTGCCAGACGCCGGCTCCAGACATCCGGCTCCCGGATAAGAAAGGACAGGCGCGCGACCCGGCTGGCGGCATCGGCCTTGATCCAGGGGCCGAATGCGATCGTTCCCAGCCCATCGGTCAGTGCCCAGTTGTCCAGTAACTTTCTCCAGCGATCGAAATGGTCCCATTCGAGCTCGGGAATCCGCCCGGGATTAGATTGCAGCAGCACAATTGCGAGAGCCCGCTCTTCCTGAGAAGGCGCGCATGTCAAACTTTCAACCAATGAAAGGACTTCCGGCCACGGAGTGTGCCGATGTGTCTGAACCCAGGACCGTACGATCTTCCGGAGGTCCGGGGTCCTGACACCGTACACGGTCAAAGTCGTTTTCATGACCATTTGGGAACCGGCCTGGTATCCAAGGTCGATCCTTTGCTTCAGCTCTTCCAGCAGGGCGGCGTGTTCAGTGGTAGCGTCGAGCATATCGATTTGAGAGCCCCTGTGTATTTAACGACCTGAAGGACCTGAACGACCTGAAGGACAACCGAACTGCACTCCTTCTTGCCGTCCTTCAGGTCTTTCAGGTCCTTCTGGTCATTCCGGTCGTTAGAGACGCTCAAGCGCCTCCACTTACCTGATCTTCCCCCTCGCGGCGACTGGGCAGACCGATTCCACCGTCTCACCGCGTGCGAAGAAAACTTCGTTGTGCAGGTTCACGGTCGCGCAAATGTGATTCGGGATCACGCCGAGCTTCTCGCCGATGGCATAGCGACGGCCCGAGCGGCTGACGTCCAGATACCCGTGCTCTTCGTTCATGGCGACAAAGACCGCCTCGGGGTCTTCCTTGACGAGCCCGAAACCGGTATGGCCCGCCAGGCAGGGGTCGGAAGAAAAGGTCTTCGAGCCCCCGTCCACGATCACTTTTCCTGGAACCGCCTTGCTCACCACCGTTACGATTACGGTTCCCGCGCAGTCATCCAGCTGGGCGACACCGTGCAGCATGGTGTTGCGGTCGTTAAAAATGTAAGTTCCCGGCCGGATCTCGGTCAGGCCGGAGAAGCGGTGAGAGAATCGGGCGGTCGGAGTGGATCCGCCGCTGACCACCGGGACAGGAATGCCGTTTGCCTGGAAGCTGTCGAGCAAGCGCTCCAGGGAGGCGTTCACTTTGCGAAGCTGTTCCTCCTGCGTTTCCTGGGTCACGTAACTGCCCGGATAAAAGAGCAGGCCGCGAAACTCGAGAGACGAGCAGTCGATTATTCGTTGTGCGAGCTTCAGCGCTGCCTGATCGTCCTGGACGCCACAACGGCGAAACCCGACATCGACCTCAACAAGAATGCCCGCCCTGACCCCTCGCTCGCTCGTTCCCCTGGCGGCGAAATCGACAGCTTCCGGGGAATCCAGGGCAATCGTGACATCGGCCTTCTCACAGAGAGCGGCCAGGCGCTCTGCCTTCGGTCTTCCGATAATCGGGTAGGCGACGAGCAGGCGGTCGACTCCTGACTCAACCATGATCTCGGCTTCACCCAGTTTGGCTACCGTTAGTCCGGTGGCCCCGTGCTCCAACTGCCTTTTGGCCAGGGAAGGCATCTTGTGCGTCTTCGTATGAGGCCGGAGGTTGATGTGGTGGGATCGACAGTACTCGGCCATCGCTTTGAGATTTTTTTCGACCTTGTCCAGATCGATAACCAGGGCGGGGGTATCGACGTCGCGGATGTTCATAATTGGGAATTATAGCTGGCAGTACCAGAGACGAACACGGGCGACACGGCCGGCGCGGCTAATTCCCCTCGTAAAACGCGGCTTTCTCGGGCTTGTGCCAGGCCTTATAGAGCTCCGCCAGCGCGTGGCGCGTGCCTGCGGTCTTCTCGTGTTTTGGCCCGCGGCTCTCGCTGAGGTTGTCGTAGGCCGACAAGAGGAGCGGCTCGGCCTCGACATATCGTTTCTGGGCGCTCAGGCAAGTCCCCAGTGCGGACTCCGTACTTCCGAGTAGCCAATGACCGGGGGGAAATACTTTTCGACGGGAGGCGAGAGCTTCCCGAAGGAGAGGCTCAGCCTCTGCCGCCTTGCCGCCCTTTATCAGAGTTTCACCCAGCATAATGAGAGAGTACGCGATGAGGGGGTGCCCCACAGGGAGTCCCTGGCGTGCCTGTTTGACGGCCTGCTGCCCCATCTCCTCGGCTTCCCGAGCGCGACCCTGGTCAGCCAGAGAACCGGTCAGCGTAGACATTACGATGATGACTTCGGGGTGATTGTCGCCGAGCATTCGACGGCGGACAGCAAGCGCTCGGCGGTAAAAGGACTCCGCTTCGGACTTCTTGCCCAGACTCTCCAGCACTCCCCCCAGGTTGTACAGGGTAAAACCCACCATCCGATGGTCTTCCCCATATAGTTTCACGATAATGTCCAGAGCCTCGCGGTGAAGAGGCTCGGCTGCCTTGAAATTTCCTCGGGAACCGTAAAAGACCGCCAGGTTGTTCAGAACCATGGCCAGGTCGCTCGTCTGGTTCCGCCCGCCCGCCCGGTAAAGCTCCAGCGACTCTTTGTACAGTTTCTCGGCTTCATCGGTGCGATTCAAATCCTGCACGACGCTCGCAAGGCCGTTCAGGGCGGCGGGAAGGTAGTTGTGCCGTTGTTTCGGCTGAGTCCGAAACTGAGCGATCGCTTCACGATACAGGGGCTCCGATCCCTTGGCGTTCCCCTGGTCGTGGAGGATTTCAGCCAGATTGTGAGTGGAGATTGCCGTTTTGGCGGAATCCCCGGTCCTCCGGTAAAACTCGAGCGCTTCCCGGACCTCCCTTTCCGCCTCGGTGTAACGCCCGAGGCCCCGGTAGGAGAAGCCGAGTGTCTCGTGAACGGCGGCGGCCACTTCCGGCTGCGTGCGCAGTTGCTGGTCGATGACCTTCGCGGTCCGGTCGAGCACTTCGGCGACCGTAACCTGGCGGCCTTCCTCACCCGCCGCATAAAGCATGTTTTGGAGGAAGGCGATGATCTGAGTCGCCTTGTCCGCTTCGGTCCGAGCCTTGTCTCTCTCGTTAGCCGCCTTCCCGGCCTGCCACAGGGTCGCAGCAATGCCGCTTGTCAGGGCAAGAAGCAGGAGCAGCGCGGCAGCGACGCCCGCCCGATGCCGCCGGATGAACTTGCCGGCACGATAGGAGAACGTGCCTTTCCGGGCAAGCACGGGAACCCCGTCAAGGTGGCGGCGGATATCGTCGGCCAGCTGATCGACCGAGGCATAGCGATGCTGCGGCTCTTTTCGGAGCGCCTTCAGAACGATGCTGTCGAGATCACCCTCGAGCCTGCGACGCAGCCGTTCGGGGTCTCCCTCGCGGTTTCGGCTGACCTCTTCGGGCGTCAACTGTTTAACCTGGCCCCGCCTCGTGACCTGGACCACCGATCGAATCTTCGCGCTCGGTTTCTCCGGTTCTGCCTCGCAGATGACATGCTCGATTTCTGGGGCCATGGTGCCGGTGACACGGTAAGGATGGTGACCGGTCACGAGCTGATAAAGCAGAACGCCCAGCGAATACACATCGCTCGCCGTGCTGACCGGCAGGCCCAGAACCTGTTCGGGGCTCGCGTACTCGGGAGTCAGCATCCTGACCAGAGTCTGAGTCTGGTCGGGTGCGGTC
>RPQK01000496.1 GCA_003819755.1 Acidobacteriota bacterium
CCCCCGCTGCTTCCGCCCGGATTACGGTGGAGCCGGTACGGGTCGTTCGTGCGGCCGTAGACGAGGTGGTCCGTCTCAGCGGCCAGGGCCAGCTCCGGCAGGTTGGTCTTTCCCAGGAGGATCGCGCCTGCCTGCTTCATCCGTGAAACGACGGTCCCGTCAGATTTCGGAACCTGGCCCTTGCATCCCAGCGTGGCGTGGGTCGTCACCACGCCGGCGGTGTTGATCGAATCCTTGATCGTCATAGGTACGCCGTGAAGCGGCCCTTTCAGCTGGCCGCGTGCGAGCAGCGAGTCAGCCTCGCGAGCCTCCCTGAGCGCGCTCTGCGCTGTAATTTCCACAACCGCATTGAGTTTCGGATTCACCTTCTGAATTTGGCCGAGAAACGCCTTGACCACTTCCTCAGACGACACTTCTTTGGTGCGGATCAGCTCTGCCAGCCTGGTAGCAGACTGGAAAACAAGGTCTTCAGATCCACCCATCCGCAGGGCGGTTCCCGCCGTCCACGTTTTCGCTGACGCAAACGCGGTCGCAGTAACCCCCGCTCCCGCAACGCAGACAAACTGTCGCCGTGACAGAAAACCCGCCGCTTTCCGCTTTTCGTCACTGTTGCTCATAGTCGCTCCTTGGCTGATCCGATGCGTCCTTGGTGTCTTTTCTCCGCGGTCAACTCACCACTCCATTACGTAGCACCAGACAGCGGAGTTCCGTTTGTCGCCCGGAATTATCGCCGTCCCGCCGAGGACAGACGATGACAGCCGGCAGACGCCTCCAAAAAGAAGAAGGAAAAAGAAGAAGTCAGACACCACACTTCACGGGGTAAGGGCACGGGGTAAGTCGGCTCTGTTTCCCGGGGGCCGGCCGGCAACACCTACACGCCGCCGGTTCCCTAGTGGAATCTGTCGCCACCGGAGCGGGTCTCGAGGTGAGAGACATCGGCCGCCAGGTCGAGGCGCCAACTGCCTGCCCCGTGAGACAGCTTGCACAGACAGCAATAGTGCACTTCTCCGAGGATCTTCGAAGTCTGATCCATGCTGAATCCGAGGAGTCGCACGAGCGAGCCGTACACGGTCGCTCCGTGACCGACAACAAGGATGGCGCCCTCGTGTTCGCGGGCAACTGCTTCGATTGCTTTCCCAGTCCTCTCAAGCACCATCTCACCGGTTTCCGGGTAGGAAGGTTCGACCCGGGACGAGTACCTGTTGTCAATGCTCGGGAACTTACGCTCCAGCTCTTCGAGCGGAAGGAGGGCGGGCGGGCTCGAAAACCAGTCAGCGTTAAGCCATTCTGAAAATCCAGACTCGATCTTCACGCTACCGGCTAACTGGCGGGCGGCAATGTCGGCGGTCATCACGCAGCGAAGGAACGGGGAAGAGAAGATCTGTGTGATCTCTTCGTTTTTCAGGCGAGCGCCGAGTTGTTTTCCCTGGACCAGACCATCGGGGGAAAGGGGCGGATCGTGCGGACGTTCGGCGCTTTTGCGCCATTGCGGATCGACAAAATCGAGCCTGCTTCCATGGCGGGCCAACCACACTGTCTCGACCATGACCCATTTTAACCGGTCGTCCGCACCGCCTTGGCCTTCTTTAGGCAAGAAGTAAAGAGATGTCAACAGGGCGATCTACGGGCTGCTACCGGCTGACCGGGGTAGTCAACCGCGTCCGTTCTCAGTGACTCAACCGAGGCAAACCGCGCTGTTGCCGAAGCCGCTGCAGCATTCGTCCCTTCCGACGACCGGAAATGTAACCAATCAGCTCAATCGGCGTAATTCCCAAACTCATTCCCAACCGCTTGGCAGCGTTAATGGTGGCGCGCCGAAGAAGACTCGTAATCTCGAGTGCCGATGAGGGCTGTTCCAGGTCAAGCGCAAGATTGAGCAATTCGCGTTGGCGGAAATCGGCCTCGCTACACATCCGTTTTAAGTAAGAGGCGTTCTCCGCGAACTCCCGCGTCCGATACACATCCCGTCGATGGCCGGAGGCGAAGTGAATGACGGTAAGTTGGGGCGCCATCTGTATCCTGGCCCCCGAACGCCACAGTCGAAGCAGCCAATCCTGCGACGGGTAAGTGTAACACTCCCGAAAAGAACGCCACGGGCCGATGGTTTCGATCAGCTCGCGACGAAAGACCCAAAGGGAGGCCGGCAGATGGATTGTGGGGCGGTATTCTCCACCCGGGGCAGCACCCAGCAGCAGGCTGCTTTTCCCCGGGCGTGGCGAAATTCCTAGCGTGAACACGAAATCGGCTTTCTTTCCTTCCAGGCAATCCACGGCGACTGCAAGATGATCGGGAAACCATAAGTCGTCGTGATTGAGATACGCCAGATAGCGGCCACGAGCCAAGCTCGCGCCCAAGTTGTTTGGTTTCGACTGTTCTCCGAAGTTCTCTGGAAGGTTTGAGAACTGAATGCGGGGATCGGCGAACGCGCCGACTACCTGAGCTGTGTCATCTGTGCAGCCATCGCCAATGATTAAGAGTTCCCACTCGCTGAACGTTGATTGAAGAACGCTCTTGATCGCGCAACTTAGGACATTGCTCCGGTTGTACGTAGCGGTGATAACGCTGACGGTGGGAGTCTTGTTGCCCATGGCGAGAGTCCGTTTCTCTATAGAATGTGCGGCAAGTGATAGGGGGTGTCCGGAGGCGCGTGACTCAAATGCCGACTCGTCTTTAACTCATCCAGCAGTGCGTTGTAGATAACCCCGCGATTTCTGCTTCCGCTGTACCGATAGTTCGAGGTGGAGACGGCTTGGATTTGCGCCAAACGTTGCGCATCCCACAAGAAATCCTCGCGCCACCCGCGAGCCAGGTCCCAAAGGAGGAAGTCCTCCCGGTACTTGGCCTCGGTGGCCAGGTAGTTCAGACCGTCTGCGCCGATGACAAGGACGAATTGAGCGGCATGGTATCCCTGAAATCGAAGCTCCTTTGTTTCGTATCGTTCCTTCAACCAATAAATCGGAAATGACTCGCCGACGGCGTCCCGGCACTGATCAACAAGGGTGGCGACAGCCGCGTGCGGAAGTTGTCGAGTGATGCCATCGACGTCGCGCACACAAGTCGGGTGAAAATAGAGCCAATGTGCACCAGCCTTCGACGCCATCACCGCAAGTGGAAGAAGGGCCTTCTCGCCGTCCTTTGAGGTCAACGCACTAACGCCAATCTGGAGTCGACTGCCCGATTTGTCGATGCGCTTCCGCAAGGACTCGATTCTCCTCAGGGTAGGCGCGACACCCTGGCAGCGCTCTTGCCAATCGTACAGGGAGACCCGGACGGCGGATGCATAAGCCAGCAACGGTTCGAATACTGTCGGTTCCTCCAGCTTCGATCCGTTCGTCACCACTGCAATATCCTCGAAGTCGTACCTGGTTCTGGCTACTCTCAGCACCTCCCCGAAGATAGGAGAAAGAGTCGGCTCCCCGCCCGTGACGATTAAACCACGCGTCTCGCCTTTAAGCCGCTTCAGGACGCGCTCGACCAGCTCGAGCTGCAGCGACATGGAAGGGGCGCCCAAGCTGCTGGGACAGTCCGGGCATTTACGGTTACAGCGCGTGGTCAGCCCCAGCTCAAGCGTGACCGGAAAAATTGGCATTCCCTTCAGGAAGGCGCGCACCCGGTCCGGGTGACCCAGGATTTTCGCTGCACCGACCATGATTCCACCTGACATTGCCACCTCAGGCTACAGAATATGCGGAAAGCGGTACTCTTGGGCGGCGGCCGCGATTGCCGATTCAGCCTCGGACGCCGGGGCTTGCTTGAGCGCCTCAATGAAGTGGCTGTAGAGGACTCCTCGATGCCGGCTTCCAAGGGCTGGATAGCTTGAAGAACTGTGGGCAGCGATGCGTCCCAACCGTTCTTCCGACCACAGGATGTCCGGCCCGCGTTCTGCGGCCAGATCGGCCAAGATGTGCCGGCGCTGATACTTCACCTCGGCGCCCAGGTAGTTCTTCGCGTCAGCCCCGAGAATCATCAGAAAGTGGGCGGCATGGTATGCGCTGAAATGTAGCGACGACTTCTGGTAACGAGCGCTCGAGACAAAGGCCTGGAAACCACCGTTGAGCGTTTCTCGGTATTTCGCGATCGCATCCAATACTCCGGTTTGGTTCACCTGCTGGGGGCACCCGAGATCCCAGCCGGTGCACATGGGGTGAAAGTAGATCCAATGGGCTCCCGCACCCCTCAGGGTCTCGGCGAGGGGGACCAGCCGATCCACGTTTTCTGCCGATGTCAGTGTGCTGATTCCTATCTGCAGGCAGCTTCTTGCCGACTCGATTCTATGACGAAGCTCCTCGATGTTCCGCAGGGTCGTAGCAATCCCGCACGCCTCTGGCTCCCAGTCATACATCGAGACTCGAATAGTGGATGCGTGAGCAAGGAGAGCGTCAGTGACCTGCCGGTTCGACAGTCGGCTTCCGTTAGTGACCACGGCAATGTCCACGAATCCCGATTCCCGGGCAAGTTGCAGAACGGCCGGGAAATCGGGAGAAATCGTTGGTTCACCCCCTGTCATGAGAAGACCCTGGGTCTCACCTTTGAACAAACCAAAAAGCTCTCGAACGAAAGCCAACGAGAGGTTGTCGTCTTTGGGGCTGCGGCTGCTCGGACAATCCCGGCAGGTCCTGGTGCAGCGGCTGGTGACGTCCAACTCGATAGTCGCGGGAAAGATCCGCTTCCCGGACAGGTATGACCTCAATTTTTCCGCATGATAGGCCACCTTCTGGCCCGATGCGACTTCAGACACGGGATTCTCTCCTCGTCAAATGACCATTCGATCGATACCATTCGACGAACGATACCAAGCCTCGGTTGAGCGGAGTCCGGGGCTTAAAACCCAGGAGCCTGCGAGCCTTTTCGATGGCGCCACCGGCGGCCCGTGGATCGCCGGCCGGATGAGGGACATATGTGACGCGCGTCTGCTTTTTCAATGTCCCCGCGATCAACGTGACGATCTCGTTCAAGGTCGTCAGCTCACCGGTCCCAACATTAATGATGTCAAAATCGCGGGGATTCTCGATGGCCGCGATTATTGCGTCCACACAGTCGTCTACGAACAGGTAGTCACGCGAATCGGAACCGTCACCGAACAGGCGTATCTCCTCACCCTGGTCGATGCCCGACACAAACTTCGAGATCCCCATCTCCGGGCGCTGGCGAGGTCCGTAAATGGTGCAGAGCCGCAGAATTGTCGTCTTCAGACCGTAATGCATGTGATGCGCCTCCGCTGAGGTCTCAGCGGCGCGCTTTGACGACACGTACGGGTTGAGGGCGGTATCAATTGGGTCGTCCTCAGTACAAGGGCCCGCAAATCCAGAATAGAGACTGGCAGTCGATGCCATGATGAACTGACTGACGTCAGCAAGTCGACAGGCTTCCAGAACGTTCCGGGAACCGACGACATTTGTTGCCTGGTAATAAGATGGCCGGCGGAAAGAATCGCGGCCTCCTACGGCTGCTGCGAGGTGGACGACAACCGCGGGCCGTTCGGCTTGGAGGACTTCCACCAGCAGCCGGGGGTCGCAGATGTCATTTTCGTAGAAGGTGAAATTGGAATCCTTTTGAGCCGAGCAAAGATTAGCCCGCTTCTGGAGAACGCTGTAACACGGGTCCAGATTGTCCAGCCCGATTACAATCGCGGTCCCCTTTGCGAGAAGCCGGTCGCACAAGACTGAACCAATGAACCCGGCAGCCCCGGTGATTAAAATCCTGATCATACCGCCTTGGTGTGAAGGGCTATGAGGTTAACGATCAGACGAAGCAGAGTCAATGAAAAACCGGGTGCACGACTATGGAGTCCTTCCTCACGCTGGAGGCGTGAGAGGAGAGTAGCCGGCCCCTAAAGTGCAGGCATGGCCACCTCCTGCCCCCACACTCTGAAGGGACCGAGTCCCGGGGCAATGAGACATCGGACTCCTTCCGCCGCCGCGCTTCAAAATGGTGGTCCGCCACCCGTGGCGATTTGGGGAACACCCCGTTCAGGGCATAAGCGCTAAGATAAAAATCGAGATTGGGGGCGGGACGCCCCATTTTCGGAGCAGTGCGGCG
>RPQK01000497.1 GCA_003819755.1 Acidobacteriota bacterium
CCGCATCGCTCCGCAAAAGACGCTCCGCTCAGGGCTCTGTTTCGCTGGGTGGCGGCGCCTCCGTCAGCGCTAACATACGGTTCCGAGATGTGTATAAAGTGCAGGCTCCACAGAGGCACTCCAATCTTGCCGCACAAAGGGCGCCGAGACAATGGGCGATCGGCCAAATAAGCGCGGCGAGTTGCTCGCGCGGCTCCTCTACTCTCCCCAGGACGTAATATCCGCGTTTTCGCCCTCACCGCCTTGCGCGCCGTCCCCGCCGTAGCTCCAAATGTCGTATTCACGGTGTTCCCCCGGGAAACGGTAGTTGTAGGGGCGCTTCCAGGCATCCTTCGGCAAGTTGTCGTCCAAGTATGGACCGCCCCAGCCTTCAATCCCCGCATTCTCCACCAACGCACTCAAGCCTTCGCTGCTGGTCGGGTAACGGCCGACATCCAATCGAAAGGTCTCGAGTGCCGGCTTGAATTGGCTGATCTGCAGTTTCGTCGTCCTGATTTTTCCTTCGACACCCCACCTGGTCACTTTAATACCGACGACCCCGGCGAGAAGTCCAAGCACGACGAGCACGACAATCAACTCAATCAACGAAAAACCTCTGTTCTTTGCCATTTCTCGGTTCCTCCTGATGCGAGGATGCCGCTTCAGCGCGAAAAGTCTGCAAGCTGGTTTCCTGCGCAGGGCACTGCCGCAAAACGACCGAAAAGCATTTACAATAGTCCTAAAAGAATGCGGATAACGGCGCTGTTCAGTCTCCTGCTTGTGGTGGTTTTCGGGGCCTTCTTTGACAACCGGCCGGTTGAGCTGGAGCTCATCAAGGCCCTTCCAGTCGAGGAACGGACAGAACCTTCAGGGCTCACCATCCGGGACGGCCGACTTTTCGTCGTGTCGGACAACGACGATCAGACGATTTACGAGCTTCACATTCGTGAATCGGCAGCCGTGCTGGAACCTCATGTTCGGTTCAACGCTCCGTCCCTCGAGGGAGTTCGAAAACTCGATTTCGAGGGGATCAGCCAGGACAAGGAGGGCGATTTTTACCTTGTTAGTGAGTCCACCTCCCGGGTTTTGCGGGTAAGCAAGGACGGGCAGAAGACCGAATGGGTCACTCCCGATCTGCGTGAGGAGGGCCGCAAGAAAGGTCTCTTTCAAGTCAACAACGGCGGACTCGAAGGAATTGCTTGTGTCTCGTCCCGGCACTTCTATCTTTGCGCCGAACGTCAGGAACGAGGGATCATCGAATTCAAGACACGTGGACACCAGATCTCAACCGAGGTCTGGAACTGCGAAAAGAGGGATTGGGACCCTCCCTATGACCGGCCAGCGGATTTTTCGGATCTCTTTCTGGACGGAAACCGGCTTTATGCGCTCATGCGGGCAGATGAAGGGATTGCCGAAATGGGCCTTGATACCGACAGCTTCCGGGCGAAACGGTTCTGGTCTTTTGGACGGACCGTGCATGACCCGGCGTACAGCTATCGGGACGCCACGTACGGCAAAGCCGAAGGGCTGTGTATGGACCAGAAACGAATTTATGTGATTCTCGACAACAACCTGGACTCGCGCACCAACAACGCCGAAGACACCCGGCCGCTGTTCTTCATCTTCCGAAGACCGTGAAGGAAAGGATGAAGGATGAAGGATGAAGCAAGCTGAGTCTCCTTCATCCTTCATCCTTTCCTAGACCTGCCCGCAACGGGTGGCCAGGGCAATGGCGCCGTAGATGCCGGCCTTGTCTCCCAGCGGTGACTGCTCGATGCGAATGCCGTCGAGGGGAAACATCGTAACTCGCTCCCGGACGGTAGACTTCACCGTGTCAATCAGGATGGGACCAAGGGCTGAGACGCCGCCCCCCAGAACGACCAGCTCGGGATGCAGCATGAGGATAGCATTCGCCACGGCAATGCCCAGGTAGGTTGCCGCCCGAACGAGGGCCGCTCTCACGGCATCGTCGCCCGCCTCGGCGGCGGCTTTCATCTCCTTTGGGGTCACATAGTCGGATCGACCGCCGACCATCTGGTGCAAACGCGGGGCGAGACCGCATCTGAGAAGCCGCACTCCTTCGGCAGAGATAGCAGGCCCGCTCGCCAGGGTTTCGAGGCAACCACGGCTGCCGCACCCGCATAGTAGTCCGTCTGGAAGAATCGTCTGGTGCCCAAGTTCGCCGGCCGCCCCGAAAGGCCCCAGCCGCAGCTTCCCGTCTATGACCACGCCGCCACCGATGCCGGTGCCCACAGACAAGAACACCAACGATCCGGTCCTGGCACCGGCCCCATACGTGAGCTCTCCCAGAGTCGCGGTCCGCACGTCGTTAAGCAGATAGACGGGGCAGCCCAGGCGGGAACCGAGGGTTGCGGCCACAGGAACGTTTCGCCACTGCCCGGGAAGATTCGGCAGGAACAGGGTGGTTCCAGCGGCGCGGTCAACGAGCCCCGGCGCGCCAATACCCAAGGCCACCGGCTCTTCCCCGGCGGCAGAAGCCATGTCTTTCAGAACAGATGCGATTCGCTCAAGGACTGCGTCCGGACCTTCGTGAGAGTAGGTCGGGTCGGTCCGCTCACAGAGGATCGTTCCGTCCACGTGGCCGAGAGCACAAGCCGTGTTTGTCCCACCCAGATCCACCGCCGCATAAACTCGAGTCATCAATTGCCGGCCTTTCGTTTCGAGCGAACAGCTTGCCATGCAAATGGGGGAGATTCAAGGGGGGACTCGCACGGACAGACACGGACGGACACGGACGAACACGGACGAACACGAACGGACACGGACAAGCAAAGAGCGAGTCGGTCCGTGTCAGTCCGTGTTCGTCCGTGTCGGTCCGTGGTTCGCCGTTAGCTCGACAGAATCCGGCGCACCGTCTGGGCGTTTTCGCTGATTTCGTCTTTGAAGCGCGGATACATGCCGACAATGACGGCGTCCTGCGGCTTGATGTTGTCAAAGGCAAAGCGGAAGGCTTTCTCGCGATTGTCTGCAGGATCCGCCAGCCGTCCGGCAGCGAGAATCTTAAAGGCCAGACAGGTCTTACGCGTCTGGCGGATGACCCGGCACATACGGGCTGGATCGCCCTCCAGAAAGACATAGCCCAAAGGCATTTCTCCTACCATCTTGCGGACTTCCTCGGTCGTCCGGCTGAACTGATAGAAACAAGTCATGTAGAAGTCCAGGTCCCAGTTCCGCTCCTCCACAAACTCGACCACGGCAGGCAGGTGGGTCGACAGCCCGACCATGACTCCCGTGTCCCGGATCGCCTTCAAATAATCGCGGACCTTCTCCATGGTGCCGGCATGGAAGTGTTCATCGGTAACTCCCCCGTGATGAACAATGGCCAGCGGTTTAAGTTTAGCGACGGCGGCTAACTTGGAAGGATCGTTTCGGATAGCACCACCGGTCAGCAGTATCCATTGGACCGGCTCCCCTCCCTGGCCCTGCAGCAGCTTCAAAGCAGCGAGGCTCGATTCGTAGTAGCTGAACTGCCAGGTGTTGATTCCATTCTGCTGGCAGTGGCGAATGAGCTGAGCGATCCTCTCCGGCGTACACCATTCCTTCATGTGCGCCGACAGCGAGGGCAACGCATAGCAGAATCCGTTGAAGGGATTGGAACCGATGACCAGTCGGGTGATCCGGTGTGACCCGAGTTGGACCGTCGGTAGAGTCTGTTTTGCGGATGCCGCCGTCTGGGCCGGCAGGCCTTGTTCGATTGCCAGGCCGCCGGCCAAACCAACGGCAGACTTCAGGACAACACGACGCGAAGTTCGTGATTGGGACATTTGTACCTCCCTGCTCTGCCCCTAATCATATCCCCTTCCACCGGGACGTCAACGGGTCAATCACTCGCCAACCGGACCGAACGAGAACGAATCAAGCGTGTCTTCCGGACGGGGCTGATCTTTGGATTCGAGGTATTGAACGACCAGGATGATGGGAAACGAGCGCTCCGGGTCTACCTGCTTACCGTCCTTCGTCACGCAGATGTCTTCCTCCGGCATAGACCCTTCGGGGCAGGCGACGGCGACCTCTTTGTCCGTCGTGTAGTAGCTCTGACTCGGCGTCGGGGAATACACGGGAGGACCCAGAAGGCGCTCGATTTCCTCGCGGCGACGCCTTCGCAGATCCAAGTGCGGCAGAAGCCGGGCCAGGCTGTAATAGTCGTGACTCTGGCGGTAATGCCGGCCGAGCGTTTCGACCGTTTCGGCTGTTTCCGGGTTCTTCGGGCGGCTGCTGCAGTCAATACCGAGGAGCCCAATCCCGACGATGCACACAAATAGCGGCCAGGGAAGACGGTTTTTCATGATCTTTCCAGTCTTTCTGCAACGCAGGATTCTATTACATTTCCCTTTGCGTTTAGCCGGTTTGCCTTGGACAATACTGATCGCGGTCAAACAGGAGGCCCCATGACTCAAGGAACTGTTAGAGTCCCGATACGTGAGAAGGTCGGCTATGCCTTTGGAGACGTCGCCTCGTGCATTTTCTGGCAGACGCTCGGTTCATTCCTGCTCTTCTTCTACACCGACGTTTTTGGCATTCCCGCCGCCGCCGCAGGGACCATGTTCCTCGTGACCCGCCTGTGGGATGCGGTCAACGACCCGATGATGGGAACGATCGCGGACCGAACCCATACGCGCTGGGGCAGATTCAGGCCCTACCTGCTCTGGATGGCGGCTCCCTTCGCCATTATCGGCGTTCTTCTGTTCACCACCCCGGATCTCGGGCCGACCGGCAAACTCGTGTACGCGTACATCACGTACAACCTGATGATGATGGTCTACACGGCGATCAACATCCCGTATTCGTCCCTACTCGGCGTCATCACCTCGAACCCCACTGAAAGGATCAGTCTCTCGTCGTACAAGTTCGTCGGCGCCTTTACCGGAGGACTTCTTATCCAGGCCTTCACCTTGCCGCTCGTCGGTTACTTCGGACAGGGGAATCAGGCGGTCGGGTTTCAACGCACCATGATCTTGTACGCGGTCGTTGCCTTTGCCCTGTTTGTTGTCACGTTTCTCTCAATCAAGGAACGTGTCCAGCCCGATCCCAGTCAGAAATCGAATATCAGGCAGGATCTCCGCGATCTCTCAAAGAACAAGCCATGGTTCATCCTCATGCTTCTGGGCCTGTTCACGCTCTCGTACGTGGCCATCCGAAATGGCATCACCATTTACTACTTCAAGTACTTCGTAAAGAACGAGACCTTGTACAACTCCTACATGGTGTCGGCGACCTTTGCGGTCATCATCGGCATTTTTGTCGTCGAACGCCTGGCGAGAAAGTACGGCAAGGTGCGGATCTACATGATCCTGATGGGAATCTCGACGCTCATGACGGTTGCCTTTTACTGGCTCCGGCCTCAGGACATCTTCTGGATGTTCACTCTGAACATCATTGCGAACTTCACCATGGGGCCGACTTCACCCCTTATCTGGTCCATGTACGCCGATGTGGCTGACTGGTCCGAATGGAAGACCGGCCGAAGGGCAACGGGACTGGTGTTCTCGGCCGCGACGTTCTCTCAGAAGATGGGGTGGGCCATCGGAGGAGCGCTTCCTGGGTGGCTCCTGGGGCTCTTTCATTACCAGGCCGGACTGGCGAATCAGCCCCCGGAGAGCATTTTCGGCCTGAGGCTCATGATCAGTTTCATCCCTGCGGTCGGCTCAATCCTGGCCACGCTCTTCGTCATGTTCTACAAACTCGATGAGCGGACCATGAAGCAGATCGAAGCGGAACTGAACGAACGCCGGGCACACGCAGAGCAGGCGGTGCCGGAGGCCGCGGCAACCACGTAGAACGTAACGGAAAGACACGGACACAGCTATGATTGAGATCCTCAACGAGCAAAATCTGCCGAGCCTGCCCTGGGAAGACCGACCCGCAGGCGACTCTCGGCCGGCCTGGCGTTACTCCCGTAACCCGGTCATCCGCCGAGATCTCTTGCCGACCTCCAACAGCATCTTCAACAGCGCCGTCGTGTCTTTCAGAGGCGGGTTCGCGGGGGTGTTCCGCTGTGACGACACCTCCCGCAAGATGCAACTCCACACCGGATTCAGC
>RPQK01000498.1 GCA_003819755.1 Acidobacteriota bacterium
AAAGCGACCCAGGTCCGTAGGACTGACACGTGTGCAGTCGAGCCCGCGAAACACGTGTCAGTCCTACGGACCTGGGTCGCTTTGCGGTCCGGTCTCTATAGACGTGCCGGTCCTACGGACCTGAAGACATGCTGCCGCGATGTCGGTTCCGCCCCAACTTATGGGTAAAGGGCAGACCTACCCTGGGTATCGGAATAGGCTCAATCCCAACCCCAACGGGGTTGCGTACCTAGCCCGATACGGAACCCCTTCAGGGTTCGGTCTGCGCCCTATCCGATACCCAGGGTAGGTCGCAGAAACCGCGACCAACCCTGGGCTTTGCTACGTGACCCTTTTGGGGTGGAAAACAATATGTCGCTTGAAACTGAACTCTACGAACAAGCTTGATTGTCCGGCAATCGAGATCGGAGGAGTTGCTGACCATGCGCATGTTTTGGCCCAAGGCATAAGAGGGTGAACTTCTAGGATGAATTTCGAGCTTTGTTACGGAAGCACGGGATTGAATGGGACGAGCGATACGTGTGGGACTGAATTGGAAGCCAGGGTTGGCAAAAAACGCCAACCCTGGACTTTGCTACGCGACCCCCTTGGGGTCAACCACTGCTACTTCGTTACCGGCGTTGCAGCCCCGTTCTGGCCTTTGGCCATGACGATGTCTTGATCGTCGATGATGGTATACATCGACCGCTGCAAAGCGGTGATCGACTTTTCCAGGTTGATCAGAGCCTGGATTTCCTGCACCCGGGCATCAGAGAGCTGATTCTGGTACGTGAGAACCTCGAAGTTCGTCGAGAGTCCCGCCTCGAAACGCTTGTTCTCGCCAGCCAGCTGCTCTTCGGCCAGTTGACGGGAGACTTGGGCGGCCTCCAGAGCTTTCTTCTGGGTCTGCATGCCCTCATAAGCGTTTCTGACATCGACCATCACCGTTTGCTGCTCGTTCTTCATCTGGCTGTTCAACTTACGCTCGTTGATCGCAATCTGTGCGAGATTCGCTTCGTTGGTTCGATCGCGCCACAAGGGCATTTCCACATTCAGGTAGACCGAGTAGTTAATGTAGTCGAACTTGAAGGCGCCCGGTATCGACTTGGTGAAGCTACCGTAAAAAGGTGCATCGGGAACCGGGATGCCAGGCCCCTGTTGATCTGGAATACCGTCACCATCGGTATCGATCATGTTTCTCTTGAGCACCCGCCCGGCTGTCCCGTTCGAGGTCAGGCTGCTCTCAATGCTGAACATTGGCTTGCTGACGTTTTTCGCAAATTTGCGGTCGACCTCGTTCTTCTGCATCTCCAGACGGACCTGTTCGAGCTCGGGTCTCCGCTCAAGCGCACGAGCGATCGCCTCGTCCATGGTAATCGCCACCTGCCGCTCGGTGGGCCTGTCGGAAGGCAAGACGTTGAGGCCCCAGATCGTTGCCTTGGGATCGGGTGCCAGCATTCTTTTCAGTCCGTTCTGGGCCTCGATAATCTGGACCTCAGACCGGATCATCTGCTGCTCACGACGTGCGACCTCAGCCCGCGACTTGGTGATCTCTATCGGCGCCATGACGCCGATCTCGACCCGCTTCTGGTTATTCTTGTGCTGCACAATGGCCAGTTCCATCGATTGACGACCAGTTTCGTGGTTCTCAATGGCGAAGACCAGGTCCCAATACTGGTTTTGAACCTGCTGCACGATCCTCGAAACTGTGTCCTGGAACTGACTGTCGCTGATCCTGCTGTCCAGGTTGTACAGTTTCAGTTGACGTTCTGTCTGTGTTTGGCGAAAGCCGCGCCAGAGAGGTTGGGTGAAAGTAAGGTTGAGATTGGAGCCGAAGTAGGGATCGAACACCGCGAATGCGTCATTGCTACCCTGCCGCGAGTTGCTGAAATTCATTGTCGCCCTTCCGCCGCCGGGCACGTTCTGACTAAGGGATGTACCGAACAGGAGACTGTTCGATGTAGAGACGTCAATGCCCGATCCGGCATCCAAGGTTCTGGTGCTCGGGGTCTCGCGGGAACCGTAGCCGACCCTGAAGCTCAGGATGGGATCGTAGAACCCTTTAGTGGAGATAATCCTCTCCCTGTTGACGTCCTCGTTGAAGTCCTGTATCGCGATGTCAAGATTGTTCGTGAGAGCCAGGCGAATGGCATCTTTCATACTCAATTCCAACACTGCCCCCGCCTTCTTCGTCCGCGCTATGTACGAATCCGGCACTTGTACAACTTCGCTCTGTTGTGCCGTCATAGCCTGTGCCGCCGGCGCCGGCTGGGTCTTGGCCGGTTCCTGGGCGACCACTGGGCCAAGACAAAGAACAAACAAAACCGCCCCTAACAACAAACGTAACGTTCTCATAGCCTCTCCAAGTCGAATCGTCAAATGCCTTCGAGAAATGTCCATTGCCGTGGTGTACGAAAATGGGCGGTGAATTGTTTCAAGAGAGGGGGTTTTTTGCAAGGAGATTACAAACGAAAAAGCCGGCGGAATTCGGCGAACCTCTCCCGAGTTTCGCCGAATTCCGCCGGCTCAATGCAGGCAGGAGGCTCAAAAACACCCCGGCTCTAATTTTCCTTGCCAGGATCTTGCTTCTCTTCCGGATCGGGGTCGCTCTCACGCTTCAGAGTCGGCCGATTGGTCGGGGTTCCATCCTTCTTCAGAGTCGGCTTGTCGGATTCGGTGCGGTCCGTATTGGTTTTCCGTTTCAGCGTCGGCCGGCTCGCGCCACCGCTTGCCGCGCCGCTGCCCGCCACCATTTGCTTGTTATCGATCTGGATGAGACGTCCCTTGACCCGGTCGAATTCCGATGTCGTGACCAGAAACTCGTCCTTCGCCGGCAGCGCCGCCATTTCCTGCTGGACCTTTTCAATTCGATCCTCCAGGGAGGGATGAGTTCTCATGAAGCTGGTGAACGTGCCCGGCTTGTTCTTCTCCTTGGCTTGCAGCTTCTCGAAGAAGGTAATAAACCCATTCGGATCGTACCCGGTGTTCCAAGCATACTGCGTGCCCAGTTGGTCGGCCTCCGCCTCGGATTTCCTGGTTATCCCCAGCACGGCGAGCGACATACCCATTCCCAGGCCGTTCTGCATGGCCATCTGGGTCCAGTAACCGCCGACGAAGAGCAACGGAAGCGCGCCGAACTGCATGAGCTGCGACTTGGTCATCCGCTCCGTGGCGTGTCTTGCGGTCACGTGGGCGATCTCGTGAGCCATGACTCCCGCCAGCTCCGACTCGTTCTCGGCTTCCAAAATCAGGCCCTTGTTAACGTAGAAGTAGCCACCCGGAAGCGCAAACGCGTTCACTTCGTCGGTATCGACAACCTTGATGACGAACGGCACTTTCGCGTCCGAATGCTTCACGATGTTCTGCCCAACCCGGTCAACATATTCGGTTATGACCGGATCTTCGATCAGCCTGGCTGTCTGCTCAAACATCTCAGCGTACTGGGCGCCGATCTGAATTTCTTTTTCCAGCGAGACAAAATTAGGGAAAATTCCCGCAATCCGTCCGTTAATGTCGCGGTTCCCGATCTTCTCGACGTCACCGTGCTTCCTATCGGCGTACCCGGCCGGAGTAAGCAACAGCGCGATGACAAGGACCGCGGCCACTGATCTCCATAAGCTGTTCCTGTTCATAAAACCTCCAATGCCTGCACCCCCATTATAAGACGGCGGGTCCTTTCTTTCAGGTTCAATGTCTGATATTTTTCACAATTCTAGATGCAGCCGATGGTCAGAAGTATCAAATAGTGCGGATCGCTGGGGCGCACGCGAGAAGCAGGCGCTCCCCGGGGAGAATCATGAAGGTCCTCACAGCCGAGCAGATGCGAGAGATCGACCGGTTGAGCACCAGGGAATACGGGGTGCCAAGCCTCCTGTTGATGGAGAACGCAGGTTTGAACCTGTATCTCGAGCTGGAGCGTCGTTTCGCCAATTTGAAACGCCTGCGAGTCGGAATCATCTGTGGGAAGGGCAACAACGGCGGGGATGGGATGGTGCTCGCGCGCCAACTCGTGGCCCGCGGGAACACCCCGGACGTTGTTCTCCTCGCCCAGGCCTCGCAAGTCGGAGGAGACGCGCGAGTACAGCTCGAGATCCTCCAGAAATCGCAGCTGGAGGTTAGGGAGATCCCCACAGAGGAAGCCTGGAGACCGTTCGCCGATAACCTCCGCCGATACGACATCATTGTCGACGCCATCTTGGGCACCGGACTCACCAAGCCTTTGGATGGGTTCTACCGCCGGGTGGCAGAAGACGTCAACAATTCGGGTGCTTTCGTCCTGGCAGTCGATATCCCGTCGGGGATGCCTTCCGACTCCAGCTTGGGCGGATCTCCCTGCATTCGTGCAAATCTGACAGTGACTTTCACCGCCCCGAAAATCGCTCATGTTCTGAACCAGGACCAGGAGTCACTGGGAGAAGTGGTCGTAGCCCCGATCGGAAGCCCGCCACAGCTGCTCGAGGATCCCAACATCTATCTCCAGCTGATGCAGGAAGAAGAGATCGTCCTTCACCGCCTTCCTCGGAGAATCGCCTCGCACAAAGGAGACTTTGGACACGTGGTGCTCCTGGCGGGCAGCCGGGGGAAGTCGGGGGCGGCCCTTCTGAGTGCCCGGGCGGCTCTTAACACAGGAGCCGGGCTGGTGACTGCCGCTGTACCGGAGACCGTGCAACCGATTGTGGCGGCGGGCCAGGCCGAGGTTATGACGGAACCGTTGGCTGCCACCGAGGAAGGAACCGTCGCTGAAACAGCAGCCGATCAAGCGCTGGCCCTTCTGAAAGGCAAGGATGCGGCCGGGCTTGGACCCGGGCTTTCCAGGAACTCCCAGTCAGTCTGGTTCATCCGCCAGCTGGTCAGGAAATGCCCAATCCCGCTCGTCATTGATGCGGATGGCTTGAATGCTTTCGAGGATCAGGCCGACCTGATTCGCAACGACCATGATCAACCCCTCGTGTTGACACCGCATCCCGGCGAATTCTCCCGGCTCATCGGCGTCAAGGTCCGCGAGATGCAGGAGGACGCGCCTGGAGCGGCCAGGCGTTTTGCTCAAGAACGCCGATTGTGGCTGGTTTTGAAGGGATTTCGGACGCTGGTGGCCGACCCGGGCGGAACCGTGTACGTCTGCCCGCGAGGCAACCAAGGCATGGCGACCGGCGGGACGGGCGATGTGCTGACGGGGGTTTTGACAGCCCTGCTAGGTTCTTACTGCGCTCAGAAACAGATCACCCCCGAGCACGTGACCCGGGCGGTCGTGCTTGGCGTCTATCTGCATGCCCTCGCCGGGGATCTGGCGGCCGCGGCAAAAGGGCCTGAAGCGCTCACCGCGGGCGACATTATTGCCCATCTGGGCCAAGCGTACCGGAAACTGGCCATTTCTTGATACTGGCCGGAGCCGAGGGAGAATGAGGCATGGAGGTTTACGACTCCCCGAGCGAAGACGAGACCTTCCGGATCGGCGAATCTTTCGGCTCCCGTTTGCGCCCTCCTGCGACGGTGTTACTGACGGGGGATCTCGGTGCCGGCAAGACGGTGTTCGTGAAAGGAATCGTCGCGGCTTTTGGTATCGTTGGCGACGAAGTAGTCCGCAGCCCCTCCTTTTCCCTCGTGAACGTGTACGATACTCCGGCGGGCCGGGTCTATCATGTTGATCTTTACCGGCTCAACAGCTCGCGCGATCTGCATTCGATCGGCTTCGAGGAGATCCTTGCGTCCGATGCTGTTGTCATCATCGAATGGGCGGAAAAATTGGCCTTCCCGATTGCCGACGCCTTCCACGTTCGCATCCTGGCTGACGCAGCCACAGGAATTCGCCGCCTGGAAATAACCGAAACACCGACGAACACGGACTGAGACGGAACGAACAGAGACCCACATTGTGCATGTCAGTCCTTGTTCTTCCGTGTCAGTCCCCTACCCTACCCTCCCATAAGCGCTAACTTAACTGTAGGAGGCACTCGGAGCAAGGGCACCGGACCATGTGGAGTGCGGCGGCAGAGGCTGGACTTTATACACATCTTGGAACCGACCCACGCTGGAGGCGTCGCCCTGGGAGTGC
>RPQK01000499.1 GCA_003819755.1 Acidobacteriota bacterium
CGAGATGGCGCTTGGAACAGCGTTGCTGGTCTCGGCCGGCCTGCTGCTCCACAGTTTTCTCAATGTCATGAGCGCGGATCGCGGCTACGAGGTGGAGCGCGTTCTTGCAGTTGACTTGTCGCTTTTCGGGCCGCGCTACGAGAGTGGGGAAAGCCGCATACAATTCTACCGGGAAGTGACGGCAAACGTTCGCGCCATCCCTGGGGTGCTTGCCGCCGGGACAATCAGTGATTTGCCCGCGACCGCCGGCTCCTCTGGAGCGAGCCAAACGATCTTCCACTCGACCGACACCGACTTTCAGGGGCTGGTCCTCGCCCGACCGGTCGCCATGATTCGAAGTGTGACGACGGGATACTTTGCCGCCAGCGGGACCACTTTGCGGGCCGGCCGCTTTCTCACGGACCACGAGTCGGTTCTGGTGGCAGTCGTCAGCGAATCCCTGGTCAAAAGCCTTTGGCCGGGTGAAAAGCCGGAGGCGGTTATCGGCCGCACTTTCCGTCAGGGCCATGTCAATCGACCGTTGGTCACGATTGCCGGAGTGGTGAAGGATGTCCGTCCCGGATCGGCCGACGGCGATGTGCCGCCCATCGTCTATCGACCTCACGGCCAGTGGGCAAGCGGCCCGGCCGCACTGGTGGTGAGGACTGCCCAGGAGCCCGCCGGGCTAGCCCCGGCCGTACGGGCGGCCATCAGGAAGATGGACTCGAACCTGCCTATTCCAGCCATCCGCACAATGACAGAGATCGTGTCGGCGACCGTGGCGCAGCGGCGCTTCCAAATGATGCTGATTTCCCTGTTCGCCGTCGTGGCCCTGCTCCTTGGAGCGGTCGGCGTCTATGGCGTGGTGAGCTACTCCGTCGCCTCCAGGACACGGGACATAGGACTCCGGATCGCACTGGGAGCGATGGAGAGCGACGTGATGCGCTGGGTCTTTTCGAACGGCATGCGGCCCGTAGTAATCGGGCTCGTGATCGGCTTGCTCGGGGCGGTCGCTATCGGAAGAATGCTTCAAAGCCAACTCTTTGGAGTCAGTCCGACCGATCCTCTGTCGTTTGGCGTTGTCATTCTGGTTCTGCTGCTGACGTCCGGCCTGGCATGCTACCTTCCGGCCCGCCGCGCCGCTCGATTGGACGCCATCGTCGCCCTTCGCCACGGGTGAAACGTACCGTATTCGTATTCGGCGTGGCATCGGAGTGCGGTGAGAAGGTGCGAGAAAATCGAGGTTGTCGGCAACTTCGATTTTCTCACACCTCCTCACCGTCGGAAACGGAGTCCTCGGGAGTGTTTTTGTGGCGACGGGTCGTCGCAAGCATTGCCGGTAAGACGAAGGCAGGATATGATCTGCGAGTCACAGTCCGCAGGTGGGGTCACGGTCAAAAGCTTCGTCCGAACTACCCGGTCCTTCGGAACAACGACAACAACGCCACTCGGCTTTTCCAGAGGAGGACAGGTTCGCTTGCGTCTCTATCTCGTTAATCCATCAAACCCCCTGGTGAGCATTATCAAGGTCAAGGAGAGCCGTTGGAACCGCTACCGCGTGTGGAAACCGCTGAGCCTCATGACCCTGGCGGGATTGACGCCGCCGGAATGGGAAGTCTCAATTGTGGACGAAAATCTCGGCGTGCCCGACTATGAGGCGATGGCTCGGCCGGACCTGGTCGGGATTACGGCCTTCACTTCGCAGGCCAACCGCGCCTATGAAATAGCTCGTCGTTTCCGAGGCCTGGGCGTGCCCGTGATCATGGGTGGCATCCACGCAACAATGTGTTTAGACGAAGTTATGGAGCAGGCTGACTCGGTAGTCACCGGGGAAGCCGAGGGTGTCTGGGTCCAGGTGCTGCAAGACGCCCGGCAAGGGAGTCTGAAGCGTCGCTACGACGGAGGTTTTGCCGACCTGAAAGATATTCCCGTGGCTCGCCATGATCTCTTGCCTCCCGCATATGCGTTCGGCGCCGTCCAGACGACGCGCGGTTGTCCCTTGAACTGCAGCTTCTGCAGCGTGACGGCCTTCAACGGCGCTCATTACCGGCAGCGGCCAATTCCGCAAGTCGTTCGCGAGTTCCAATCGATCCCCGAGAAACATGTTCTGATTGTCGACGACAACCTGATCGGTACCAGCGCTCGACACATCGCGCGAGCTAAGGACCTGTTTCGAGCCCTGATCGAGGCGGATCTGGGGAAGCGATGGGTTGCCCAGGCCACCATCAACTTTGCCGATGACGAGGAACTGCTCACACTGGCCGCCAAGGCGGGTTGTGCCGGGGTGTTCATCGGCTTTGAATCTCCCTCGCCGGAGGGGCTGCGAGAACTGGGCAAGAAGTTCAACATGTTGAAGGGCCGGGATTTCCGCGCCTCGGTACGCCGCATACAGCGGCACAACATACTGGTCGTCGGTTCCTTTATCATCGGCCTGGACGTCGACGGACCGGGTATAGGCAAACGTATCAGCGAAGCGGCCAGTCATTACGGTGTGGACAACCTGAACGTCCTGTTTCTGACGCCTTTGCCCGGCACACGCCTTTGGGACGAGATGAAATCGGCTGACCGCCTGGCCCTCGATAACTTTCCGGAAGACTGGAGATACTATACTCTTACCTTTCCGGTCGCCCGGTATCGCCAGTTGTCCCAGGACGATATCATCCAGGAAGCACAGAGCTGTAGCCGCAGCTTCTATTCCACTCCGCGAATACTCGCCCGCCTGGGCAGCAGCATTTGGCGCTGGCGCCAGCCTCTGATTAGCTTCGTGGGTAATTTCTCGTACCGCAGCAATATCGACGTCGATCGGAAGAGCTACGTGGATTTCCGGCGTCAATATCCGAAAGGCGTCGAGGCCTGGGGGGAGCGAGATGTATCGAGCAGCGGGCACGATCTGTTTGTAGTTCCGCCTTCAGGCGGGCAGTGAAGAGCCTGCCCGTTGCTAATGGCACGCTCTTCACTGCACCCCTGAAGCCGGAACTGCGAACTTTAGGCGGGTGAATCGACCATTTCAGCCCCACTGGCCTCGTTCCAGGGAATGCTCGATCTAAAGCCCGCCTCAAGGCGGAACTACCAACAAATCGTGCCCGCTGCTCGATTAAGTGCCTCAGCGGCCTGCGTTGGCTTCATGGACGAAAGTTCGCTTTGTTAAGGAGGCCAATATCGACTTGAGCGTGCCCTTCACGCTGGTTTTGAGTAATACCCGCTGCGGGTCTGTACTTTCAGATTCTTGTCCTTTGTCCGCAGCTTGATCTTCCGGAATCCCGCCTTGGCACCGGGCGCAGCGGTGTAACTCAGGCTGTATTGGCTGCGCAGCTCCTCCTGAATCTGGTCGAAGATCTCGGTCAGACCCATTTTCTTTGAAACGTCGTAGGCGCCGCCGCCTGTCTGAGATGAGAGATCTTTTAGAGCCGAATAGCCTTCCGAACCCGGGCCTCCGAGGACGATTCCCGGGCCTCCCATTCCCCGGTAGAATCCCTGATCGTAGTATCGGATGCTGTAGATAATGCAGTCAGCGCGGTGGCTGGCCTCAATCGCTTCCTTCTGACTGACTTTGCTACCCTGGTCCAGACCGTCGGAGATGAGGATGATTGTTTTTCTGCCGGCCTCGTTTCGCAGCACTTCATCAGCTGCCAGAAACACCGCGTCGTAGAGCAGCGTGCCTGCCGGCTTTCCTTGGGAAGGTCCGCCAATGGGTGGATATTGCCCGCCACCACCGGGCCAGGGGAATTGGCTGCTGCCGGTCCCGAGGCCATTGCCGGCTTTACTGCTCCGATTGAACGGCCTCCGTGCAAAGCTGGGCCTGCCCGGCACTTCGAGTCTGTTCAGAGCCTCTTCCAAATCGTTTTGTGAGGACGTGAGATCCTGGAGCATCACGACGTCCGAGTCAAACTGGATCAGGAAGGCGAGGTCCCTCTCGGGTCTCAGCACGTGATCGAAGAAGTGCAAAGCGGCCGATTGCTCCTCGTCGATCAGCCGTCGCTGGCTGACGCTCGTGTCCACGAGCAGTCCGATGGTCAGCGGCAGGTCGGTCTGACGAAAGAAATTTGTGATTTGCTGAGGCTTACCGTCTTCTTCCAGAATGAAATCATCCTTCGAAAGGTTCGTGACGATCCGGCCCTCGCGGTCCCGAATGGTGGCCAGGACGTTGACGATGTTGACCCCCACTTTAAATTCGGGAGTTTTCTGAGCGAGTGCGACGATCGCACTTCCTGCCGCCAGACTCAGGACTGCTACCAATACTCTATTTCGGGCGTGACGCATGCAATAGGCCCTCCTAAGGGACTTGATGGGTTGAGGCTTGTGTAAAGTTCAGCGCGAAATGTAAAAGTTCTGTCAACTCGGGCCGAGGGGGCATCCCTGACTTTGCGTCCGGTTGCGGCGGCCCCGCAGGCCTCGAAACCCACCCTGCGTTGATAAGGTCTCGCTCATAGGGTCTAGGAAGTATATTCTGCTTCCGAGAGTTCCGACACAAGGAGACACTATGCCATTCATGAACCACTCGGGACGGAGAGGTTTTTTGCACCGGTTGGCGGCATTCGCCGGCTTGTCCGCAGGCGCTCCCATCGCAGCACAGGCTCAGGGCCGCCTCACTCAGGGACCGGGGAACGACTTTCCCGGACTGCCCTCGTACGCCCGCACTCAGGACTACAAGTCACTCAAGCAGTCGAGCCACGATCCTACAGGCGGCAACGCCGACCGCTGGCCGATCAGGCCCGGAGCCACACAGGAACTGTTCAACCAGTCCGGCGCCGGCTTGATCACCCATATCTGGTTCACGATCGCCGCGCAGAGCCCGCTGCATTTGAAGGAAGTAATCCTGCGCGCCTATTGGGACGGCAACGCCAAGCCGAGCGTGGAAGTGCCGGTCGGTGACTTCTTCGGTCTCAACCTCGGCGATTATGCGATCTACGAAAGCGCCTACCTCGCCTGTTCTCCCGGACGGTCGCTAAACTGCTACTTCGCGATGCCTTACCGCAGGGGGGCCCGCATGACTGTCACCAACGACGGATCGCGCGATGTCGGTGCATTCTACTCGAACATCGATTTCATTGCCGTCGACAGCCTCCCCAATGATGCCCTTTATTTTCATGCGCAGTACCGGCAGGAGACACCCACGCAAGGACTCAAGCTGCCCGACAGCAAAAACCCGGACGGCAAGGAGAACTACGTTTACTGCGAAACACGCGGCCGAGGCCAGCTCATGGGGGTCACGCTCGGGTGGGTGCAGAACTCCGAAGCCTGGATGGGCGAGGGCGACGACATGATTTTCATCGACGACGAGTCCAAACCCCTCATCATCGGCACCGGCTCAGAAGACTACTTCTGCGGGAGCTGGAACTTCGGCGGGCGGGATGGGGCACGACCGTTCTCGCACCACCAGTATGGGGCCCCGCTCATCACGAGCCCCGAGCGAACAGGCGGCCGCTACTGCTGCTACCGTTTCCACGGCGACAACCCGGTCACGTTTACCAGGTATCTAAAGCACACCATGGAGCACGGACACGCGAACGACCGCACCGACATGTACTACTCCTGCGCCTATTGGTACCAGGATAGCCCCTACACTGACTTTCCGGGCATGCCGCCCGTCCAGTCGCGCATCCCGGTAGTGAAGGCCTGAAACGGGTCCGCGGCGCGTCCAGAGCCTACTCTGCTGGCTCCGCGGCGGCCGTCGAATAAGGTTCTCATAGGGGTCGCGTAGCAAAGCCGCATTTTGCGCCAGACAGGTCTTTTGGGGCCGGAAGACGTGCCTGGGTAAATCAATGAGGCTAAGGGCTCGGCTCCTTCCTTACGCCGGAGGCGTGAGAGGAGAGTAGCCGGGGGTGGAGCCGTTTTTCAGGCGACACCCCCGGGAAAACGACGCAGAAGCAAGAACGCACCCCGGCAGGGGTGGGAGGAGTCCGTCCGCCCATCCCTGCTGGAGTGGGGGATTTTATTGCCGGTTTCCCGGGGTGGCGCCTGAAAGACGGCTCCAGCCCCGGCTACTCTCCTCTCACGCCTCCGGCGTGAGGAAGTAGCCGGGCCCTAAAA
>RPQK01000500.1 GCA_003819755.1 Acidobacteriota bacterium
GCCGAAGGTCAGAAGGCAGGCCCAGATCCTTCTTGAGATCCTCGATCTCTTTAATGCCTTTCTCGATCGTCCCTGGATTGGCGGGTTCGTGGAGGAAGGCGCTCAACGCCTCGGTCAGTTCCACCTCCGCAGCGGCTCGATTCAATCGCAGAGCGTGGGGCAAGAGGACCGCGCAAATAAAACCGTGAGCCAAGCCTTTCACAGCACCCAGGCCGGAAGCGATACCGTGAACCAGGCCTAGACCCGAGTTTGCCAGGCAGACACCGCTCAGGAAAGCAGACTGAGCCATGGCGGCACGGGCCTCTCTGGATTTCGGATTCCGGTAGCATGCCCTGAGCGCGGTCCGAATGGGGGAAAGTCCCACAAGGGCCAGTAGAGTGGTCTCCGGATGCCGCTTCACCGTTATACAGGACTCAATCATCTGGGTGAGAGCGTCCATTCCACTGGCAGCCGTAACGGCCGGAGATGAGGTCCAGGTGAGCTCAGGATCCAGCAAAGCAACTTGCGGTACCAGGGCCGGATGACGAAGGCTGCGTTTAATGCCCAGCTCCGTTACGGACAGCACGGCATTGCGGGTCGCCTCGGATCCCGTTCCCGCAGTTGTGGGGGCGGCGACGACGGGAAGGGGACGCGCAGTGAGCGTGGAGCGTCCCACGCCCTCCAAGTATTCGCGAACGCCGCCCGGGTTCGTCGCCATGGCGGCCACCGCCTTGGCACAGTCAATCACGCTGCCGCCGCCGCAGCCGATGATGACTTGTCCCTTCTGCTCCCGGCACATTGCGGCTGCCGCATCAACCATGTCGGCGGTCGGTTCTCCTTGTACCTGAAATCGCCCGACTACCTGAAAACCGTTTCGTATCAGGGATTGCTCAACCTGCTCTCGCAGGCCGGTATTCTCGGCGTGAGTGTGACCAAATACCAGGAAGACATCCTTGGCGGCGCCAAGGGAAGCCAGCCAGTCGGGGAGTTCTGAGATCTTCCCATCGCCGAAGACCACGCGACCAGGCACGGTCAGTCCTTGGCTCCGTGCCGTTTGGGTGAGCTGATTCAGGTCGAGTAGCGTCATGACAGTACCCAAGATGGCAGATTGCCCGGAAGACGGCAAGGGGCGGGGGAAGACCTGGTTATCCACGAACCAACACGAACGAACACGAACAAAGACGCTTTTGTTCGTGTTCGTTCGTGTTGGTTCGTGGATAACCACTCCTGTCCTGGCCCTCCGGTTCTATGACCGTGGGCTAACCGGCTGCGGTTGGCCCAGCGTCGCCTGTCAGACCATCATTTCTCTGTCTGTCAGACAGTTGGAAGCCGCGGTGTCGGCCAGTTTCTGAGCTTCCCGGGAAAGAACCTTCAAAAAAGGGTTTCCGACCGAGTATGTTTTTTGTTAGCATCCGCCCGTGAGCGATTTTGTAGTTCAGCTCGTCGTCGTTCTGGTCAGGCACTTATCACGGACTCTTTCCGTTCTGTTTGTTTTTTCATTCTTCTTTTTCAATAACTCCCTTTACTGGGATGTGGCCAGCTCAATTGCGGCGTCTGTGAGACAGGCCGCATTCTACCCGTTTGCGGCTGGCCAAGAGGCGGCAGCGACGAAGTCCAGGCCGCACCGGCGGCCCGGTGACACAGTTCGCCTTCGCTCTTCAGATCGCGCAATAGCTTTTTCGGGTGAAACGATCAAGGAGGGGGAGGAGGGCTGCACAGACCCGGTTGAAGGATGGTGCGAAACTCCTGTCGAGTCGTGCCATCCCTAGGTCCCGGAGAGAGTTAGGCGCAACTCTCTCCGGGAGCAGGTGGCTCCTCGCGGGTACCTCCCGCGAATCGCCGAGCCGCCAAAGGAGGCGCTGAGAACGGAGGGTTAAGGGTGAAGGGTGAGGCTTAGTCATCCCTTTAATTGGTTCATCCCTCACCTTCATCCTTTACCCTTCGTTCTAGCCTCGTCGTGCCCCGAACAACACCAGGATCACGCCTCCTGCAAGCGCTGCACCACCAAGCAGGGGAGGTATCGATACTCTCTCGTGTTTCTCGGCGGTCGCCTCTATCGGCCCGATATCCGCGATTTTCTCTTCGGTCGTGTAGGAAAAGCCTTGGTAGGCGAGCGCAAGTGTTCCGAGGATGATGAGGACGACGCCCAGGACAAAAGTAGTTCGCATCTAAACCTCCTCTAGCTGGCTGAATTGTTCGATTAAGTGGTCTGGAGGCTTTCACTGCAATCGGTGTTCCAGTGCTCTTATGCGCTGTGAAGCCGATGGCAGGCGCTTTTCGCCGCCCTCGTGCTAGAATCTGCCTGAAGAATCAGGGATTTTCTCCTCGCTTCTCGCGATTGGACCCTGTAGGCTTGGCATCTGCTGCCTTGGGCCTCTCGGCTTCGCGGGCGGTAACCGTCCCGCTGTCGACCGTCTGCCCCGTCCGGCTGACACTTTGAAAGTGCAGCGTGTCCCCGGTCACTTCGATGAGCATGAAAGACCGATCGGTGTCAAAGGAAGCAGCCGTCAAATCCGTCTTTTCCACGTTGCCTTTTCGGAGCTTGCCTGCTGCTCCAGAAGTGAAATATGTGATCTCTTTCTGGGGCCTAATCCGCTCGTAGAAATGCTCGTGACCGGCGATCACAACGTCCACACCGTACTGCACGAACAACGGCTCCAGAACCTTGCGCAGCTCCAGGTCGGAGCCATGCCGGCCGCCCGATGAGTAGATAGGATGGTGGAAGAACACGATCTTCCATTTCTTGTTCGAGCCCCGAAGCTCTTTTTCGGCCCATTCCAGCTGTTCGGGACTCATATACGTCGAGTCCAAGGCGACAAACTGAACCGGCCCTTTTTCAAAGGAGTAGTAACGTTCTCCTTCCATGTTGAAGTTCTTGTAGAAACGCTGCTCGGGGTTGTCATGGTTACCTAAAGCCGCGTAGAACTTGACTTCGGCTTTCAGCAAATCAGCGAAAGGCTCCTCGAATTTGGTCCGGTAGTCCTTGGGTTTTTCCGACCCGTACAGGTTGTCGCCCGGCATCAGGACAAACTCGAAAGGGAACACGGCATGGCAAAGGGTCATCTGCCGGGCGACGTCCCGCTGTTTGCTTCCACCCGTTCCGGCGTCGCCGGCGACCGCGAACCGAATAGAGTCTTTCTCATTCGGCAGGCGGATCTCACAACGGGGCTCGTCCTGAGCCAGCAGGGGATCGGCTGCCGCCGCCCCCCAGACCGAGATTCCTAGGATCAGGACAAAAAAATTGAAAACACGAGCGTATTTCATTCTGTTTTGGTTTCCGGTGATTTCTTGACTGTAGAAACGGCGCCAGGGAGGCAGTCCACAATCATATTCGCTTTTGCATCGCGCAGAATCAAGTCGCCGCGCTTCGAGAACCGGTATTCGAGGTTGTCCGGCAATTGCGGAAGTTTCTGCAGCAAATCCGGCGGAACCGTCGAAACAGGCTCATTTGAAGGGTATGCGGCGTTCACCTTGCAGGCGACGTGTGCAGGACTCTCCTCGGTCATAGTGGTTCGCGCCATCTTGCCGTCTGGTCCTCGAAGATCCCCGTCCAGGATGCGCTTCAGGGAAGCAGTCACTTCGGGTGTGAACAGGCTCCCCCTGCGTGCCCCACTTCTTGCGGCAGCGATCTTCATCCTCACCGTTCGCTGATGGGCGTTGATCTCCTCCGCGCCTTCCTTGTCCTTCAGCGGCGGAAGATCCTTTTCGATCTTGGTTCGCAACTCAACGTAAGCTTTAGCGTTTTCAATGAACCCCGCCAGGACGGGGTCGGTTACCTTTTCTGACTTCTTGTCGGCCGCCCACGCAAAGTTTGCGCCTGCAATCGTGAACATCACACACAGGATGACGCCGAGTCCTTTTGACAAATACATAATGATCTCCTCTATCTACGTCACTCCCACGCAACCCCCGTGCCAGCCGACGCCACTCCAGCGCCTGAGCGCGGGCCTTTCTACCGAGGGACCCGGCCGGAATAGTCTGCACTGCACTTGGTTCTCTGGTGCCGGTCGTCCTGGCCCGCTCGACCTGTACAGCACGGTGCTTACGGTACTGTGCCGGCCGTGTCCAGGCCGGTTCCGGGAAAAATTCCCTCGTTGACCACCTTCTTCGCCGCCATCCGATGCCACTGCAAGGCTTTGCACTGGCTCGCCAGTTGCTAAGGTTTCCGCGCCGTTCGGCGAGGTAACCCTATGCAATATGCGTTGAATTGCCGCTTGGTTCTCCTATTGCTGATATTTCTTTCCGCACCTGTCCTGGCTCAGGACACCGGTGGCGAAAAAGAGAAGCCAGCCGGGCAGCCCGGGACGAGAGCCGAGTTGTGGAAAGAGATGAAGCTCGAGAAACAGCAGAGCAGTCAGCCGTTGAAGCTGGGGTGGATGGAACGGCTTTTCGTCAACGGAGAGAAAGGCAAATTCAACCTGTCGCACGGTGGCATCTACCCGGTGATTGGGACCGTGACGAGCGGGTCCGGTCCTTCCTTCGGCGCCCGTTTCGACGCTTTGAACCTGGGCGGGCTTCCCCTGGATCTCTCAATTATGGGGGAAGGGTCGACGCGACGCTATCAGGAGTACAGCGCAGAAATCGGCGAGTTGGGCCGAAGAGAAACGACTTTTGTCCTGCAACCGGATAGCCGAAGGCTGGTTGGCCAGTTTGATCAGGGCCCGAGGGAGAAGCAGCCCGGGGGTGTGTTATACCTTGATTTTACCTTCGACCATTTCCCCCAGGAGGACTTCTACGGGCTTGGCCAGGCCTCTCTTCGGAGCAATGTCTCCGACTACCTTTACCAGGCGGCATCGGTGGAGGCCGTGGCCGGTTTTCAGTTCAACAGGTGGCTCGGCTGGTCGATTCGCGGCGGCCTCCTTAGACTCGACCTCCAGCCGGGAACCGATGAGGGGCATCCGGATTTAAACGCTGTCTTCGGACCCGCTGCGATTCCCGGCGTTGCCGTTCAACCCGACTTTCTCCACTTCGAAACGGCCCTTCTGGCCGATTACCGCGACAAGCCAGGCAACGCCCACCGGGGCGGTATGTTCGGAATCTTGACAGCCCGATACGACGACCGGGGCGGGCGGCAGTTCGGTTTTAGCCGGGTCGCTTTTGAAACGCGGCAATACCTGCCCTGGTGGTCGGATTACCGGACCTTTGCTCTGCGCTTCCTTACCTCCTTCGACCGGCCTTCCGACGGCGCCGAGGTGCCGTTCTACCTGATGGAATCTCTTGGGGGCAGCGGCTCGATCAGGGGTTTTCCAGAATACCGGTTCCGAGACCGAAACCTTCTTCTCATGTCAGCGGAGTACCGTTGGCGAGTGGCTGAGTTCCTGCAAATGGCCTTGTTCTACGACACGGGGAAGGTCTTCGCACACTCAGCCGACTTCGACTTCTCAGGACTTGAGAAAGGCTTCGGCGGCGGATTTCGGATCCTGAGGGGAGACACCGTCTTCCTGAGACTGGAGCTCGGGCACAGTCGCGAGGGAAATATGGTGCACTTGCGGCTCGGGCCGTCATTCTAGCGTGTGGTTTCAGGGAGGCGTTATGCGGAAAACCGTTCTTCTTTTCTTAGCCTGTTTTGTGGCGCTCGGATTCGGATTATGTGCCGAGCGACGATGGCAGCGCTTCTATCCCGACGATCCGATTTGGAAAGAACCGCTCCTGATGACGAAGAAACCCATCGACGCCGACCGGAGCGAGGTGATTGATTTCGTCGAAAACTCGTCTTCCCGCAAGCCCAGGGGCGAGATAGTCCCAGCGGCCAACGCCAACACGGTGGGGGGAGTTCCCGACTCCGGGTGGTTCGAGAATCGAATAGGGACGGGGAAGATGGCGTTGTCGGATGCCGTCCGGGGACCGAACCAAATCGAGGGTCCGGACATGAGTCGACCGTGGGAGATTGTCGAGCCCAAGACAGAAGGAATCACGGCGGGCTTCAAGGCCAAGGACGGTCGCGGAGATACCTACTTCGTGAAGCTTGACCCCCGGGACTACCCTCAGTTGACCACGTCCGCCGAAGTGATCAGTACGAAGTTCTTTCA
>RPQK01000501.1 GCA_003819755.1 Acidobacteriota bacterium
GCATTCTAGGGCCTGGCTACTTCCTCACGCCGGAGGCGTGAGAGGAGAGTAGCCGGGGGTGGAGCCGTTTTTCAGGCGACACCCCCGGGAAACAGGCAATAAGATCCCCCACTCCGGCAGGAGTGGGAGGAGGGACTCCTCGCACCCCTGCCGGGGTGCGTTCTTGCTTCTGCGTCGTTTTCCGGGGGTGTCGCCCTAAAACGGCTCCACCCCCGGCTACTCTCCTCTCACGCCTCCGGCGTGAGGAAGTAGCCGAGCCCTTAGCCTCATTGGTTTACCCAGGCACGTCTTCCGGCAGAGGGCTAGCCATGGCTCCCGCACGGTAAGCGGCTTTGTGAAAACCAGCCAGCTTTCGCCTTTACGAGTGCTTTTCCTTGAAGTCCTTGACGATCCAATCGGCGTCGAGTTTGAGGCTCTTGGCATACGCGGCGAGCATGTAATGAAGATAGGACCCGCTCGGCAGCCGGTCGTACTGCTCCTCCTCCAACGCCCGCAGATAGCCGATGTTGATTCTTGTGCTGTCAGCCATCGCCTCGAGCGATAACCCGCGGCTCAAACGGATGGTTCTCAGGTACTGTCCCCCGGACAACATGTACCCATCAGAGAGGTTGGAATGACTGGGTTCCTGTCCCTTGGCCACTGGCTCAGCCTGCTGCCTGACTTTCGGGCGCAGGTAACCGCCAAGCCGTTTGAGGAGCCCGCCCGCTGAGTCCGAGGCCGGGAGTACGGAAGACTCGGCGACTCCCGAGGCTGGCGCCGCCGCTTCGCCTGGAGGAGCCTGCCCCAGCAGGGAGTCGTAGGTCTTTCTCCGGGCGGGATCGCTGAGGACGGCGAAAGCCTGTTCCACACGCCTCAGACTTTTTTCCCGCTCTTCCTCGTTGAGCAAAGAGTAGGTCGCGAACCAGTCGGGCCGGAACGTGGCCAAAGCCAGAAGGTAGGCCTTCTCGATCTGTTCCCGGGCGGCTGACGGCTCAACGTTAAGAACTTCGTAGTAGTTCAGTTCTTCCAGCTTCTTCATCTGCCGGCTCCACCATCAGGCTCGAGCGTCGTCCATCCCGGCTGATCGTCATCAGACGTTCCGCGATCAGCTTAACGGCACAGGCTGCCTGCGAGTACGGATGGCTTGTCACGTAAGGAGTGAAGCACCTGAGGCAGGCGTCGATCTGCTCGTCAAACGGGATCGCACCCAGGAACTCGGCCCGCACTGCCAGAAATTTGTTCACGAGATCCGCCACGCAACGTCCCAGGACTACATCATCGTCCTTCCGAACCTTGTTCACCACAAGACAAGGGCGGAATTGCTCCAATTCACCCGCGAGCAAGTCGGCCGAGCCCGGGTCTTCCTTGGCGAAAAGCTCCAACAGCCCGTGGATAGACCGTGGGACCTCCTGCCTGTACGCGCCGATCCGCTCAAGCAGGTGTTGGATTTTGTGCTTTCTGATGCTGTTTTCGAGCAAGCGCAGGGTCGCGGCCCGGATAAACTGATAGGCGTTTTCGACGGAAGCAGGCTCCGGGTTGATAACCAGGATTCCAACATCGGCAATGATGAAGAAGTCGACACAGTTGAAATGGGTGCCTGCGCCGATGTCCAGCAGCGTGACCGCACTGCGCATCTCTTGTATTTGCCGCAGCAGCCGCTGCTTGCGGAAATGCTCCAGGTTTCCGAGTCCAAGAGTGTCGCTGGATCCGCTTACCAGCCGGAGCTTGCTATGTCCCATCCGCGCGGCAACCTGCTCCAACTGCAGCCGGCGATAGAGAAAATCGGCAAGGGTGAGGTTCCGGTTCTTGACGCCGAGAAACGTGTGCAGGTTCGGGCTCCCCAGGTCCGCATCAATCACCGTGACGTCCAGATAGGCCGAGAGGTGCAGCCCCAGGTTTGCAGAGACGAAGGTCTTGCCGGTGCCGCCCTTCCCGCCTCCGACTGCCCAGAGATAGCCCTTCTGTTCAGGATTGATTACCGATCCGACGGGACTGAGCATATTTTTCTCGATCTCTTCCGCTTAACAACAGGAACTGGGCGCTGCCTTTGGATCCTCTCGACTCGCCGGTTGTCTACGGGAGAGGAACATGACGATTTCGTAGGCGGCCACGCCAATGACGGCACACGCCGCCGCGAGGACAAGCACTCCGGCCGCGGAGCGCCGCGAAGGCCTGTCAAAGTTAAGTTCCGTCACCGGCGGAGCGAATGAGGCAAGAAAGTCCCCGATATCCGAATCCGAACAAGAACGGGCAGACCAGTGCTCGGCAGGAAATTGTCCCGAATCCATGGTTCCCCCCCATGCTCACACCCCGGAGAGTGTTGATTAACCCTATTTGTCCAATGGTGTCAAGTCTTTTCGTCCTAGTGGGTTGAAAGCGCCTCCGTCCCAACTCCGCGCGGCCCCGATCGTGATTACGTATAATGGGGTCATTCAATAGGGAGCCTGGTACAAACATGACGGACATCTCCAGAAGGCATTTCACGGTATTAGCCGGAGCCGCTTTATCCGGCATCACGCTGGTACCTCGGCACGTTTTGGGGGGCAGAGGATTCGTGTCACCCAGCGACAAGCTGAACATCGCCGGCATCGGTATCGGCGGCCGTGGACGCGAGGATCTGGGCGAGGTGACGAGTGAGAACATCGTTGCCTTGGCGGACGTGGACGACGACCGGGCGGCTGATACTTTCATGGAGTACCCGAAAGCCAAACGCTACAAAGATTTCCGCAAAATGCTCGAGACAGAAAAGAGCATCGACGCGGTGGTCATCGCCACTCCCGATCATACTCACGCTGTCGCCGCCATGGCCGCGATCAAGGCGGGAAAGCACGTTTACTGCGAGAAGCCGCTCACTCGCACGATTCACGAAGCCCGTTTGCTGGCCAAGGCCGCCCGGGAAGCCAAAGTCGCGACCCAGATGGGGAACCAGGGCATGGCCTTCGAGGGGAACCGGGTCATCAAAGAGTGGCTTTGGAGTGGCGCCATCGGACCCGTTCGCGAAGTTCATGTCTGGTCGGACCGGCCGACCCACGAGGGTAAGCTCTTTTGGGCCCAGGGAATAGACGCTCCCAAAGAAACTCCGCCGGTTCCGCCAACGCTCGACTGGGACCTGTGGCTCGGCCCAGCTCGTCATCGTCCCTATCACCCGGCCTATGTGCCGTTTGTCTGGAGAGGATGGTGGGACTTCGGATCGGGAGGCTTGGGAGATATGGGTGTGCACAATCTGGCGCCGGTTTTCACCGCTCTGAAGCTCACCACCCCGCTCAGCGTCGACTCCAGTTCAACCCTGGTTTACAAGGAAAGCCTGCCTTTGGCGTCAATGGTCCACTACGAGTTTGGACCGAGAGGCGACATGCCGCCGGTCAGGATTCACTGGTATGACGGTGGAATGCTTCCGGCCAGACCCGAAGAGCTCGAGAACGACCGGGAACTCCCGAAAGAGGACGGAATTCTGTTTGTCGGGGACAAGGGAAAGATCCTGGTTCACGGTTGGGGCGGTGAGAGCCCGCGACTTATTCCCGAGAAGCGAATGCAGGAATATCAGCGGCCGGCGAAAACGCTTCCGCGCTCCATCGGCCATCACAAAGAGTGGATCAAAGCGTGTAAGGAAGGCAGCACGACCGAGTCGAACTTTGACTTCGCCGCTCCGCTTACCGAGGCCCTGCTGCTCGGCACGATTTCCGTGCGCCTCGGCGGTGTAAAGCTGCTCTGGGACAGCGCCGCCATGCGCGTTACTAACTCCAAAGAAGCGAACGACCACCTGCACTACGAGTATCGCAAAGGCTGGAATTTGTAAGGGCCATCCACGAATTACACGAATTTCACGAATTGGGAAGGCAATTCGCAGTTCGCGAAATTCGTGTAATTAGTGGATGACCCTTTCCGCGTCCGGCTTTACGACGTGGGCACGAGCTTCATCGTCCCGGTCAGCTTGATATCGTGGCCGACGAGTTCACCGCAGCTCATCTCTCCTTGCACGGCGGAGCCCGGCAGGATTTGCAGCTCGATGCCCCGGCAACCGAATTCTTTTTTCCTCTGCTCTGCTTCCTTGGCCTTACGCTGCATCGCGTTCATGTCGCTCATCTGGGCGACCATCTTCTCCTGCAGAGTCTGGAGTTGTGCCATCAGCTTATCGCGCTCGGCGTCGGACAGGTTCGGGTTGTACAGCTTCTTCGCCAGCTCGGTCATCTGGGCCTGACCGTCAAGACTGGCTTCCTCGGCGTCAATGCTGAACCTGAACGGAGGATTCGACCAGGGGGAATAGCGGAGTTGCGCCGAGCGCTTTTGGAAAGGAGCGGTCTCCGTCCCCCGGAAGAACTCGATAGAGTAGTTCAAGTCCCCTTGTGCGGCCGCAGTGCAACGGGTGTCTTCGAGGGGGCGGGCCTTGATTATCCAGCCGTTGGCCGCCTTGAGGTCCCATTCGAATTTTCCTGTCACAATGACGGCCGGCTTTTGGCCCTGTGCATAGATGCCACTGACTGGACTGTAGCATTCAATAGAAGCCTCTTCAGGCCCTATGCCGGACGGCACCTTCACGGTTGCCCGGTATTCGGTGGTCGTCGCCGTCTCGTTGACGATCTCGATCGTATCGGACTGAAGCAGGAACTTCGTCCCCTGGACGAATTTTCCCTTCACCAGCAGTTGTCCCGTACCTCCCGGAGTCACGCACGCGGACTTGATGAGTGTTATCTCCGGTGTCGGATAATCAGCCTTCACATTGTTGCGGGCCGTGGGGCTCAGCTTGGCCCGTTCCGCGGCGCAGGCCGCAATTATTGCCTTTCTCTTCGCTTCATAATTGGTCAAAGAGCCTCGAACCAATCCGGCCGCGATGACTCCCAGGATCAATACGAACAACCATTTCGAACGCATACGACTCCTCCCTCGATCAGGTCGGTTCTCGTCAGCCCCTTGCGTCTCCCCAGGTGAGAACCGGCCGACGCATCATAACGCAGTTTACTCTCAGAGTGTTATGGTGTTCGGGTATAGTAAAAACAGGACCAGACATGGCCGAAGATCCGATGGCGCTGGTAGACAGCCACCTTCACCTCCAGGACCCCGTCTTCGCCCCGGATTTCCCAGAAGTTCTCGACCGAGCCCGCCGGTCCGGAGTGAAGATCATGGTCTGCAACGCCACGAGCGAAAAGGACTGGGACAGGGTTCGGGAGCTGGCCGAGCAGGTTCCCGAGATCGTCCCCTGTTTCGGCATACATCCCTGGTATTTGCGCAACCGGAAAGACGGGTGGGAGCACAGGCTGCGAAGCCTTTTGGAGGCAACACCATCGGCGCTGGGAGAAGCAGGCCTCGACAGATGGTACGAAGACCGCTACGAAACGGAACAGGAACTGGTCTTTAGGGAACAACTGACTGTCGCGCGTGACCTTCGCCGGCCGGTCATGGTCCACTGCCTGAAAGCCTGGGGCTGGCTCATGCGTGTCCTGGAGGATGTCGGGGAGCTTCCCGCAGGATTCCTTCTTCACGCTTACGGAGGACCCGCCGAGCTAATCGGCCCGCTATCCGAGAAGGGCGCGTACTTTTCCTTCGCCGGCAATGTCCTGGACGAACGAAAGCTCCGCATGAGAAGGTCCCTTCAGGCTGTTCCCGCTGATCGGCTCCTGCTTGAGACAGACTCGCCGGACCTGCCTCCGCCGGACATGTACAGGGTGCCGGCCCGAGCGGGCCATGAAGGCCGATACCGAAACGAGCCGGCGAATCTGACGGCCATCCTTACGGCGGTCGCGCCGCTCAGGGAGCAGACGCCGGAACAGCTGGCCGCAATGGTACTCGAAAATGCGTGCCAACTCCTGGGATCCGTCCCGGGGCTCGATCTCACACCCCTTCGATCTGGTGGACCTCCATGCTCGACGACAGATTTGTCCGCATCCGGCAGCTAATCGGCGATCGCGGTCTGGCTGTGCTCCAAGAATCGCGAGTCGCGGTTATCGGGCTCGGCGCCGTGGGGGGCTACGCGACGGAAGCCCTCGCGCGGGCAGGCGTGGGGCATCTTAGGCTTGTA
>RPQK01000502.1 GCA_003819755.1 Acidobacteriota bacterium
AAACTTGGTGTCGACCCATCGGACCTGAAAGGCGGCCGGGTCCACAATGCCCACTTTGTCGTCTGGTACAAGAGTCGATGGGTACTTCCACCCGGTGAGCACAATGGTGAAGAAGCTGGAATCGGGCGCGGCGGCCAGTGATGCCGGTCGCGACCCTGCCGGCATCGCCATACGAGGCGTTATCTCCTGGACGGTTTCGACATTAAAGCGCAACAGCTCATCAGTCCCGGACGAAGCGATAAAACCCGTCTTGCTATCGGCCGAAAAGACGATGTTGTTCGCGAAGGAGAAGAAGACTTTCGTCAGATCGAGGGTTTTGACCTCGTAGGTCTCGACGTCGATAACGTTGATCGCGCCGATTTTCTTGCCGATTACATCGCCCGATACCGCGGTATTGTCTTTCACGAACAGACAGGGAACCGCAAGTTTTTTGCCGTCCGGGGAGAAAGACAGCAATGCCGGGTTCTTCGCGGTGGCGATAGTGGCAAGGATCTCGCCGGTCGAAGGCCGAAAGACGAGGATCTTGTCACTGCCGGGAAACGCCACGAAGCCCTTGGTGGAATCGGGTGTGAAAACGATATTGGGCGGGAAATTCAGATCGGACGGCTGAACCGAAGTCTCGGCTCCTACCGGTATGCCGTTCACGTCAAACTTGTAGGTGTTCTCCGTGCCCGTGTTTGGCTTAATGGTCGCATACGCGCGCTCAGCCATCGAGAGCGAACCGCTAAGTGCCAGAACAATCACGAAGATAAAGGAGCGATAAAACATAAGTCACCAATTATAAGCGTAGGGTGTCAGCCGTGGCAACGATTGAGGATCGACGAGGCTCTCAACAGTTGCAGCCCGGTCCGTCAATCGCTTTGATGTACTTTCAGACTGATTCGTTCAATCAGTCGCATCTGCCAGAAATTGTTGACGGACTCGATCAGCATCGCCGTCATTCCAGCCAGTTCGTCTTGCCAGCTCTCACTGGGCACGGCCAGAATGAGATGTCTGCGGTTCAGTTGTAGGGGTGAAGTTCTGGAGGCAAGCTGCTGTCCGACGATTCGTGGCCAAAACTCGCAAAGGCAGGCAAAGGCAGCGGTCTCGTCTTTAGCTACCTGGCGCAAAAACCCGGGAAGGAGAGACGAGACCGCTTTCATGCTTAGTGTCCGGCTCCCGCCGGGACCTGTGCCTTGATCTCGTTCTGGCGCTTCAGAAGCGCCTGATCCTCGGTGATCGTCGAATCGAGCACGACTCTGTTCGGCTTGAAAACCGCAATGCCGCCTTTCTCGTCCAGTTCGAATACCAGCTGTCCCAGGTAGCGACCACGCTCCATGCTCCAAACCAGCACGGCATTGTTCACCTGTTCTGGAGTGTGCTCGATGACCGCCCGCTCGATCATCATTATGGCGTATATCTCGGGATGCGCCTGGGCAAGGCGTATAGCCGTCGGCTTTCCGACCTCGGCAAGAACGACGAGAAAATCGGCCTTTTTCATGACCTCCGGTTTGACCTTCGCCACCGCAGCTATAGGATCTGCGGCGGTGAAAGGAGAATTGGGCTTTAAAAGGGCGGGGTTGGTGAGTCCCAGGAAACCGATCCTGACGTTTTTCCTCAAACCGAGTTTGTCACCGGGAACTTCGACGAGGGCATACGTCGGTGGAGCAGCCACCCCCTTGTCCTGTGGAGTCAGGTTGGTAGAGATGATCGTCGTCGCTTTGAACTTCGACTGGTTCAAGTCTTTCCATACCAGAAGGTCCTCGGGCCCCAGGTTCATCACCCGGATCGGCAGGTAGTCGAGGCTTTGCTTCATGAAATCGTTGACGATGTCTGAGCCGGGACCAAGCGGCATGAAGTAGTTGCCCAGATCGACCTGTAATGCGACTCCGCTTTCCCGTTTCTCGTACTGCTGCGAATAGCCGGCTCGCCGAGCCAGTCCCCCTGCGGGGTTGACCGGTCAACCACAAGGGCCGAAGTTGCCATGAACAAACCCTGAGTAAAAGAGAGTGATCTTTCGCGCCTGCTCGGGCGTGCCGGAGTAAACCGGGACAAACCAGAGGAACGCGGCAATCAGACAAAGTGCAACGACCCTTAATCGCATGGCGGTCATTGTATCAAAACTGAGGATTGAGGATTGCGAATTGCGGGCTGGGGGGATTGGAGGAACGGACGGAGCCCACCGTTGCTTCCGCCCGCCGCAGGCTCCGTCCGTTCCTCCAATCCCCCCCAATGCGCACACCGCAGCCCCTCGGCCTCCTTGACAACCAAACACCAAAACCCTTATAGATGGATGGGATTTCCGGGTATGGACAGCACTTGTGCCCTAATACTCAATGCCACATACGAACCCATCCAAATCGTCTCGTGGAAACGAGCGATCAGGATGTTGTTCCAGGAAAAGGTCGAAGTTGTGGCGGAGTATGAAGATAGGGTTATCCGAAGCATTTCGGTCACCATCAGAGTCCCTTCCGTCCTCCGGTTGCTCCAGTACGTCAACGTCAAGCACTACCACCACCAGGTGAAATTCACCCGCGCCAACATCTACGCTCGCGACCAACACCGTTGTCAGTATTGCGGGCGCCGTTTCGCTCCTATTGATCTGACCTACGACCACGTCCTTCCGGTCGCTCGAGGTGGCCGCAAGACCTGGGAGAACATCGTTACCTGCTGCCGGGAATGCAATCGGAAGAAAGGAGACCATACACCTGAAGAGGTGGGGCTCAAACTGCTCCGGGCGCCGAAAGCTCCCAGCGGATTCCCGCATAAAATGCACTTCCTCCTCAGCCGCACCAAGCCGCCTGACAGCTGGAAAAGCTACATTTTCTGGAACGTACAGGTTTCGGTCAGCTGACATTCACGTGCTTTTTCAGTGAAACGTCTGCCCGGTATTTTCATCCTATTTAGCGACAGGGTTATTGATCCGCTGCATGCCTGTCCTTAAAATAGATAGAGGGGAGTCTCTAACGGCGAATATGTCGAGTTTTAAGGGGTTCTTTTTAAAAACCAAGGATTTCCTGGAACGGCTGTTGGCGCTCAAGGCAACTGAGTCGGAACGCAGCTTCGCCGGCGGGTACGGTTTCGCAGACGATGCGTTCTCCAGCCGAAGACCCACCCAGGTAGCGGTTATCATCGCTCTCCTCTTCCATGCCGTCCTTTTCGTCATCATGTTCCCCTCCTGGGGACAACGGGTGTTTCGGCCCTCCGAGCAGGTTCTGGTTCTCAGGCAACTGGCTCCGGCCGGAGGCGGCAGCAGACCGAAAATGGCGCCGCCAAAAGTTGCCCCGGTTCTGCCTAAGCCGGAACCGATTTTTGTTCCAATCCCGGACCCGACTCCCAACGACCCGGAACCGCTTCGTCGAACTGAGGTTCTCGAAGTACCCAAGGTCGTTCATGAAATCAATGCTGATTTGAGCATCGGCGATATCGATGCCCCTCCCGGCCCTCCGGGGCCCGGCGGACAAGGCGCCGGCACAGGCACTGGTTTGGCTACCGGCCCAGGCGGTGGCTCCGGCCCCCCCGGTGACGGCGTTTACGAGTACGGAACTCCCGGAATCGTCGATCCCCAAATCCTCGTCCAAACCATCCCTTCCTATACAGATGAGGCCATCAAGGCGAAGGTCCAGGGCGTCGTCCTTTTGCAGGCCATCATCCGCAAGAACGGCAGGGTTGACAGCCCGGTCGTCCTTCGCGGTCTCGGGTATGGCCTGGAAGAAAAGGCCATCAGGGAGATCGTCGCCAATTGGCGCTTCAAGCCTGCCATGCTGAATGGCCGCGCGGTTGACCTCCAAGCCACGATTGAAGTGACCTTCAATCTCCGGTAACATGGCCCGGAACTTATTGTCCGACGAAGAACGCGGATAAGACAGAAGACAGAAGACAGAAGACAGACAGAAGACAGAAGTCAGGAGTCAGAAGTCAGAATGCGGGGAGTTTTTCATTGTTCGCATTCTGACTTCTGACTCCTGACTTCTGTTTTATCCGCGTTCTGCGTTAATGCCCACTGAACCTCGACCGGGACCCTCGCCATTGAAAAACACGATCAATCTTCCGAAGACCGACTTCCAGATGAAGGCCAACCTCCCGGTCATGGAGCCCCGCATTCTTGAGAAGTGGGACCAGCTGGACCTCTACCATCGCGTCCGAAAAGCTCGGGCCGGACGCCCCGCCTTCGTCCTGCATGACGGGCCCCCGTACGCGAATGGCCATATCCATCTAGGCCATACTCTGAACAAGATCCTGAAGGACTTCATCATCAAGTCGAAGGCGATGGAGGGCTATGACGCGCCTTATGTTCCGGGCTGGGATTGTCACGGGCTCCCGATCGAGATCAAGGTCGCAGGCAAGAAGAAGGCGGATCAGGACGTTCTCAAGATCCGGCAGGAGTGCCGGGAGTATGCCGATCGCTTCGTCGCCATTCAGCGAGAAGAGTTCCGCCGGCTTGGAGTTCTGGGCGACTGGGAGCACCCGTACCTGACGATGAGTCCCGAGTACGAGGCCACAACCGCCCGCCTGCTTGGCCGTTTTATCGAGCAAAATGGCGTCTTCAAGGGGATGAGGCCGGTTCATTGGTGCATCTCCTGCGAAACCGCACTTGCTGAAGCCGAGGTGGAGTACACCGACCACACGAGCGATTCGATCTACGTCAAATTCCCGATCACCGGCGGGCCCCCCGAAGTTCTCCCTGAGACCCAGCTCCCGCTGTTCGTCCTGATCTGGACGACGACCCCGTGGACGCTGCCGGCCAATCTCGCGGTGGCCTTTCATCCGGATTACGACTATTGCTTCGTCGAGGCGGAGGGCGAGGTCTACTTAATCGCACGCCACCTCGTGGAAGAGGTGGCCCGCGAATGTCGCCTGGCGAGCCATCGAGTCCTGAGTACCGTTGGCGGCGACAAGCTGAAGGATATTGAAGTCCGCCATCCCTGGATCAACCAGGAATCGAAAGTGGTTTTTGCCGAGCACGTCACCCTCGAGCAGGGTACTGGAGTTGTGCACACGGCGCCCGGACACGGTATGGAGGACTACATGACCGGCCGGGAGTATGGGCTCGAGATCTACAATCCGGTCGACAACTCGGGTCGATTTGTACCCGACGTTACGCACTTCGCCGGAATGCAGGTTTTTGAAGCCAACCCGAGAATCAACGAATACTTGAAGTCGATGGGGCGGCTGCTCGCGAAGAAAGAAATCGTTCACAGCTACCCGCACTGCTGGCGATGCCACAACCCGGTGATCTTCCGAGCCACTCCTCAATGGTTTATCGGTATGGAGCTCAACGGGCTCAGGCAGAAGTCCCTGGCTGCGATTAAACAAGTCCAGTGGAAGCCGACCTGGGGAGAAGAACGCATCACCAACATGATCGCGAACCGACCGGACTGGTGCATCAGCCGACAGCGATTATGGGGAGTGCCGATTACCGTCTTCTACTGCCGGTCTTGCCGGAAACCGCTCGTCGACGCCCAGATCGTCGACTTCGTTGCCGACATCTTCGAACGTGAGACGGCCGACGCCTGGTACAAACGCCCGGCATCTGAGTTACTCCCGCCCGGAACAGCCTGCGAATGCGGTGGCAGCGATTTCGAGAAGGAATTTGACATCCTCGACGTCTGGTTTGATTCCGGATCCAGTCACTATGCCGTTCTGAACGGGCAAGACGGCCTCCACTGGCCGGCGGACCTTTACCTGGAGGGCGGAGACCAATACAGGGGCTGGTTCCACAGTTCTCTGCTGATAGCAGCCGGAGCTCGGGGAACCGCGCCGTATCGAGGCGTGATCTGTCACGGATTTACCCTGGATGCGGAAGGGCGGGCTATGTCCAAGTCCGTCGGAAATGTCATCTCCCCGCTCGAAGTGATCAAGGGTAACGGGGCTGAGATTCTGAGACTCTGGGTCGCGTCGATCGACTATACCGAGGACATGCGGATCAGCGAAGAGATGTTGTCCCGTCTTCGCGAAGCCTACCGCAAACTACGGAATACCAACCGTTTCCTGCTCGGTAATCT
>RPQK01000503.1 GCA_003819755.1 Acidobacteriota bacterium
TAGCGGCGTCGCTCGACGGTCTGGAAGGGCCAGGTGTTCCCATTCGCCATGATCATATTGCCGAAGAACTCGGGATTCCAGATCGGCGATACATCGGATTCCGGGATGTACGGTCCGCCGTACTCGTCGAAGAACGCGCGAGTATCGGGGTAGAACAGCGACCCGTCCGAGCTGAAGGAGCGATCCTGGATGGCGATCGGGATCTCGTAGTAGGTCTTGTTAGGCGGGAATTTGTCGCCCTCTTTGGGGGCCGGGCCAGGCAGCACGGCGGTCGTCCCGTAGCGCGTGTCGATCACCGCATCGTCTCCGGCCGGCCCGCCCCGGATAATGAAAAACCCGGCAGGTCCCGCGTACACATTCAGACGCGTCATCCCCAACGCGTGATCGTGGTACCAGATCGTAGAGGCACGGTTCCGGTTCGGGTACTGAAAAGTCGCGAATCCAGGCCCCCACTCGGCCCCATACTCGGCTGCCGCCTTCTTTGAGAAGAAGTCGTACCAGGTGCCTTCGCTCGCATATCCTGCCGGGATGTTATTCGCGGCGGGCAGGTACCATGCTTCCGCATAGCCGTCCGATTCATCGCCCACACCCACTGCCCCGTGGACGTGTGTGACGATGGGGACGGGACCCGTGTACGGGCGGGGGGTGCTGTCAAAAGTCGGACGCATATCGCGCCCCATCATGCCGCCTGGAGGGTTGGCCCAGTGCAGGGTCTGGTCGACGGGCAGCAGGTGTGGCAGGTAATCCCCCCTGGCATCCACCAACTGGTTGATCCACTTGACTCGCACCGGCCGGTTCCATCGGGCCTCGATGGTAAGCGAGGGGGCGTTGTGCAGCAGCAGGCCTCGCCCGGTCGCCGACACGATTGCCCCGTAACCCCAGACGGTTGTCGCCGGCATGCCCGCGGGGAGGATCTGCTGCTCGAACTGCCTTACGGATATTTCGTAATAGTCAATCGGCTTGGCGCCCTGTTGTGGTCTGATTCCGGCCCTTGGCATGGCGGGAGGGACGAGGAGCGGAGTTACGTACTTTGGAACTGAACCGGGAGCAAGCGTTCCGCCGGGGATCTGCGCCAGCGCCTGTTGAATGAATTTGCTATTTGAAGCAGCAAACAGTGAGAGGGTGCCTGCTCCGGTGAGTCTCAGAAACTGTCTTCTTGTAATCATGATTTTCCCCCGGTTAGAGGATTGCTTCCTTAGCTCTCGGGTGTGGTTTGTGACCAGAGCCGGAAAATCTGGAGAAGGGCGGCAAGACGCACCAATGCGTCCACGCATCACAGCCACGATTTAAGTCCCCGGTTATGCCGGGACAATATTGCGAGATTTTATGGCACCCAGCTTACCGGAGTTGGAACCGGCTTGAGAAGCGTAGAAACAGCGGCTTTTTTGACCTTTTTTTATAGGGGTTTTATCCGCGAAAGATACAAATCGAGTACGCAGTTTTACTGACTCGGCTCCGTACTAACTACGGACCGACGGTTCTGGGTTCTGGGTTCTGGGTTCAAGATTCAAGATTCAAGATTCAAGATTCAAGGTTCAAGGGCTAATGGCAAAAGGAATCTTGAAAGCTGCCAGACTAACCTTGATTCACGAAACCCGAACCCCGAACCCAGACCCCCGAACCCATCACGGCTCGTCCAGGAGACGGTTTTCGGTTGCGTACCTGACGAGCTCAACCCGGCTGTGCAGGCCCAACTTGTCCATCAAGTTAGCCCGGTGGCTCTCAACGGTGCGGATGCTGAGGTTCAGGCGGTCAGCCATCTGCCGGTTGGTGTAACCCTGGACGATGAGCCGCAGGACGTCGAGCTCGCGATTGGTTAGCGGCTCCACGAGGGTGGAGGAGGTCGGCTTGCTCGTTTGCTCGGCCAGCAACACCCGGGTCATAGCCGGATGAACGTAGAGGTCGCCACGCATCACTGCCTGGATGGCAGTGATCAGCTCAGATTCCAGTGCCCTTTTGAGAATGTAGCCGTCGGCGCCGGCCTGGATCGCCTCCCGCAACAGGCCCTTATCTTCATGGATGGTCAGGATCAGGACACGTACCGAGGGGAGAGTTCCTTTTAGCTGGCGGGTGGCCTCGATCCCGCCGCCACCCGGCATGCTGATGTCCATGAGGACGATATCGGGTCGCAGCCGAGTGCTCAGCTCGAGAGCCTCGGCGCTGTCTCGAGCCGCACCCAGAACGGCAAAACCCTCTTCAGCGTTTAACAAGGCGCGCAAGCCGGCTCGCAACAGACCGTGATCATCGGCAATCAGGATTCGAATCGCCATAGGGAACCTCTACCAGAAGCGTCGTCCCACCGGACGGCCCGCATTCGATGGTCAGACTGCCCCCCAACATTTCGGCCCGTTCACGCATGCCAAACAACCCCAGGCGACCGGAATTCAGGGCGACTTTTTCGTTGAAACCGATGCCGTTGTCTTCGACCACGGCAATTACCTTACCCGCTCGCCTTTTAATCAGAACGTCAACCCGCGTGGCCCGAGCGTGACGGACGACGTTGGCCAGCGCTTCCTGGACGATGCGGTACAGCGCTACTTCCATGTCTTTGGGCAGCCGGACGTCCATACCGACTGTCTCGATCTGCACCGTAATCTCATTCCGGTCGGCAATCGTTTCCAGGTGTTGCTTCAGGGCCGCTTCCAGCCCCAGATGATCCAGGCTGGCCGGCCGCAGATTTACCGCCAGACGGTGCAAGTCTTCCAGAACATCATCGACCATGCCTTTCAGTCTGGCAATCCCGGCGCCCAGCTCCGTAGGATTGCCGGCATCTCGTTCGAGCAGGCGTAACCCAACCATCAGGGAGGTAAGCACCTGGCCGGCTTCGTCGTGGAGCTCCCGGGCGACATAAGCTCGCTCGTTCTCCTGCACCTCGACTAACTGCCGTGAAAGGGTCTGCAGGCGCTCCCGGTTCGAGCGGAGTTGGGTGAACAGCCAGGAGTTTTGTACGGCGGCGGCCGCCTGGCTGGCCAACGCTTCCGCCAGCTGCACCTGCTCGGCCCCGTAAAAACCGGGCTGGATTTTCCCCAGGCTGAATAAGCCGATCACATTCTCCCTCGCGACAAACGGCACCCCTAACCAACTCCGGGTCCCGACATGGCACGGTGTTAAGCTCGAGGCGGCTTCGGGAGACACGAGCGAAATGACCTTCCCGCAACGCGAAGCAATCACTTCCTCAATAGGATCGTTCTTGCGGCGTTCGACGCTCCGGCGGCCACCAGCGCCGAGTTGCGACTGGCAGTTACAGCCACGCGCGGCGTGTATCGCCAGGTGGTCCTCGTCCTCCAGCAGAATGACGCTGGCGCTGTCGTAAGGCACCAGGCGCGCCGTAAAATCGAGTAGTGCCTCCATCACAGTCTTCATGTCAAGACTTTGCGTGAGCGCCAGGCCGGCCTCACGCAAGACTTCTGCCGTCCATCGCGCTTTCTGCTCCCTGGCAAACAGCCGGGTATTGTGAATAGCGATGCCCATGATCTGGCCGATCGCCTGGAGGAGGCTGAAACTCTCCGAGTCTGGCCCACTGTTGTTGCTCGCCAACTCCATCAACCCCTGGACCTCGCCGTGGGCGATCAAAGGAACACAGACGCTGCCTTGAGGCCCAGCTGCGAGAGCCGGAACCAGTTCGGCCCCTTCCCGGATGTTATCCGTCTGCTCGGAACTGAAAACCCGGACCTTCTTTTCCAGAAGTGCCTGCCGGAACGGGTAGGATTCGATCGGTACCCGGCTCCCGCGGGGCCGTTCATTCTTGTCGATCCCCCAAGACAATTCGAGCTGCAGCTTCTGTTCGGCGGCCTCGAGGGTATAGATGGCTCCGGCCGCAAAGCCGGCGTGCCTGGTGAGTAAATCCTCCAGCGAGCTCACCACCTGCGTCGTCTCCAACGAACTGCTCGCCGCCGTACTGATGGCATTCAAAGTCGCCAGTTCGCGGTTGCGTTGGCGAATCTCGCACTCATTTCGTTTACGCGCAGTGATATCTTCGCTGATCACGATCGCGCCGATCACTTCCCCGCCCCCAGTGGTCAGGGGAACAGCGGAGTTCAAGATAATCTTCTGTGTCCCGTCAAATGCTTCGATTTCTATCTCCTCGCCCAGGGTGGTCTCTCCATCGAGGATGGCCCGGGCAGCCGACCACTCAGCGGCCTCGGTAGCCTTGGCGCAGCCGGCCCACACGCCCTTGTATTGACCAAAATCCTTGATGTCTACACTACGCAGATTACCCCAGATGTCGATACTGGCCGGGTTGGCCTGGACAATGTCCCCAACACGATTTACCACCCAAACCCCGACCGGGAGAGTGTCAAGGACTTTGCGCAGGAGCATCTCGTTTTCGGTCAGGGCCATCTCGGCCTTCTTGCGCTCGGTGACGTCCACCAGGCTCAGGATCAAGGCCTCCACCCGGCCCGCGCTGTCTTTGAGCGGGATGAGCGTCCAGTCCCAATACGAAACACCGCGCTCCGGGGCATGAGCGTATGCAAATGGCTTGGCGTGAGCGAAATAGGGCTCGCCCGTCTCGACCACCTGCCGGAAGATTTTTTCATTCTCCGCATGCGGGAACAGCTCAAAGTGGTTCTTGCCGATCAACTGGTCCGGGGTTTTGCCGTCGGCTTCTGCATAGGCGGAGTTCACCCTTATGAAGTTAAACTGCGGGTCCATGTATGCAAGCAGCAGGTGCGTGATGGAAAACAGGCGATCGAGCAACTTGTTCCGTTCAGCGATGTGGATTCGCAGCGGCCTCAAGACGAAGAAGAAGAGCGCCGGGAAAACCAGAACGACCAGGAGCAACGAGTCGAGCCAGACGGCAATTGATTCAGGAATAGGGGAGAGAGCGAAAAGGAGTGCCATGATCATCGTCTCCGCCGCAAAAACCGAGACGATGACGATCACCAGGAGCCGCACGGGTGATCCATATCCGGCTGGCCTGATGATCCGAGTATCGGACTGTTGGGCCGTTGTTGGGCTTTCCATCGCAGGACGGCAACGGGACGAACGCGAATAAGATCGACGCCGAACCCGGGCCTCCGACCTCCGTCATAGGGTCCTGCCGCTGGCCTGTTTCAGCAATCCCGCCGCAGAACCGGCGGATCAAGCGCAAACCCTGGGCCCCGTAACAACAACCAAATTATAGCACCCCGAATGTGCAGGTCCCACTTTGCGCCGAGGAGGTGTGAAAAATCGAAGTTACCGGCAACCGTGGGGCCATCTCCACGCGAAGCCCGCACACAAACCGGATGGGACCTACGGTTGCCGACAAATTCGATTTTCGCGGCTCTGTTTCTACTAAAAAGCATAGCGCGCGCCGAAGGAGAGGCGCGGAAATTCGCCAATTCTCAGCATGGCTTCCGGCACCAGCAGGAGTCTCCCGAATCGGACCTTCAGCCCTGCGCCTCCACCGAACGATTCCTCGTAGTGAACGTAATTGATCGGCTTGTCCAATTCTCTATAGAAGCCCCCGGCGGCGACGAGATAGCCCCTGACTCGTCCGGCATCCTGCGGCGTGTACTCCAGACGCCCGACGAGGTTAACCCGTTCGAACCTTGCGCCTCGTATGAAGTAAATGTCCGGTCCCACCATGAGCCGTCGGCTGACGCTAACAAGCGCCTGACCGCCAATGTAGGGTTCAATCGGCTCGTCTAAGAACATCTTCACGCCACCGGCGAGAAACCCGACTTCTCCCTGGTTCTGCGCCTGCAGGGCGGCAGTAAGGGGTAACAAAACCAGCACCAGCCAAGAAAGCGAAAGCCATCCCTTCATAGTCCCTCCTTCTTTCGGCCTTCGGCGAAGCAAGTCGGATGCCAGCCACAACAGAGGGAGGCAGGTCGGCGGATTTCACGCCCCACGGGGGTCGCGGCCGAAGCCCTGAACCGCCTGGAATCTCGCGAGCGCGCCGAGCCTGTGAAGTGCGGGAGCCACGGCTAGCCCTTTGCCGGAAGACGGGCCTGGGCAAACCAATGA
>RPQK01000504.1 GCA_003819755.1 Acidobacteriota bacterium
ATCGAATTCGCCGCCGCAAAAGGCTGGCGGAGAAGCTGGAATCCTACGCTTCTGATTTGGATCCGGCCGTCGAGCATCCCGACCTCGATCCGGCAGATTTCCCCGATGACCGGCTGCGGCTGCTTTTTACCTGTTGTCACCCGGCGCTCGCCCTTGAGGCCCAGGTGGCACTGACCCTGCGGACGCTGGGGGGTCTCGAGACTCCGGAAATTGCGCGTGCGTTTCTGGTGCCTGAGCCGACAATGGCGCAGCGACTCGTTCGGGCGAAGCGGAAGATTCGAGACGCCGGCATACCCTACCGGGTGCCGGACAGGAACGACATGCCGGCACGCTTGGACGCCGTGCTGACAGTGATTTATCTCATCTTCAACGAAGGATATGCGGCGACCCGGGGTGAGGCTCTCGTGCGAACTGAACTTTGCGCCGAGGCAATCCGCCTGGCGCGCCTTGTCAGCGCCTTGATGGCGCCCGAGCCGCCGGCGGAAGTCTCCGGGCTGCTGGCCCTTATGCTCCTCCACGACGCCAGGCGCGACGCGCGTCTGGATGATGCCGGTGACCTGGTGACCTTGCAGGAACAGGATCGCAGTCGCTGGAATCCGAGCCAGATTGTCGAGGCCTTGCCGCTGGTCGCTTCCGCGCTGCGCCGGGGTCCGGGTCCTTTCGGTCTTCAGGCGGCTATTGCCGCGGTGCATTGCCGCTCCCGGCGGGCCGACGAGACCGATTGGCCTCAAATTGTCCGGCTCTATGATCTCCTGGAACGCGTTCAGCCCTCACCGGTCGTAGCGTTGAACCGTGCAGTTGCTGTGGCAATGGTCGAGGGACCTGAGGCCGGCGTCGCCCTTATCGAAGCCCTTGGCGCCGCCGGGGACCTGGAGGGGTATCACCTGTTCCACGCCGCTCGTGCCGATCTGCTGCGACGCCTTGGATCCACTGAGGAGGCGGCAAAGAGCTATGCGCGCGCCTTGGCGCTGGTGACCAATGACAGCGAACGCCGGTTTCTGGAACGTCGGCTCCGCGAAGTCGAGGCGCGCACAGAAGGGAGATAAGGGAGATAAGGGACATAAGGGACACAAGGGACAGAAGGGACCACGGTCGCTTGTGTCCCTTCTGTCCCTGGCTTCGGCGGCGGTATCATGACGAGATGCCCAGGCGAGATCTGGTGAGAGAGCAGCTCGAGGCCATTGCAGTGGCGGAGCGCAGCCCGCATGCCCCCGCATCGCTGGAGCTGTTTCGCCGCTGCCTGGGTGGGCGGTCCAACCTGGCCGCCGCCCGGGTCGCGCAGGCAGCGGCGGATCACGATCTGCGCGAGTTGATCCCCGAACTGGTGACCGCTTTCTCGTCCTATCTGCAGGACCCGGTCAAGCGCGATCCCCGCTGTGCCGCCAAAATCGCGATTGCCGAAGCTCTTGACCGCCTGGAGTACGACGAGGGAGGCGTCTTCCTTCAAGGTCTCCGCCATGTTCAGATGGAACCGGTTTGGGGTGGTTCGGTTGACTCCGCCGCTGCTTTGCGGGCCCGCTCGGCTATGGCACTCGTCCGGCTTAACCATTCTGATCGGTACCGTTTCCTGGCGGATCTTCTTTTCGATCGGTGGCCTGAAGCACGACGCGGAGCGGTTCAGGCAGCGGCCTATGCTGCGGGGGACGCGGGCGAGTTGATGCTTCGTATGAAGGTACGGATGGGCGACGAAAACCCGGCCATCATAGGCGATTGTTTTGCGGGACTTATCCAGATAGACCCCGAGTCCGGCCTGAGGCTGGTCGGGAAGCACCTCGAATCCAGCGACAGCCAGTTGCGAGAGCTTGCCGCGATTGCCCTCGGTGAATCGCACCTCCCGGAGGCGCTTGGTCTATTGCGAACTTCGATAGCACAATGCTTCGACCTGGTCGGCTTCAAAACTCTGGCTTTGGCAATCGGACTCTGCCGAACCGATGAAGCCTTCACACTGCTGCTCGATTTGGTAGCCGGGCGGCCGACGCCCTTTGCCAGGGGTGCGCTTGAAGGTCTCTCCCTCTGTGCGACGAATGCTGAGCGCAGGCGCCAGGCTGCCGAAGTGGTCCGTTCACGGGGGTTGGAGCTGGTGTAGCCGAGCGCCCTCGGGGCCTCGGCCCATTTTGACTTGACGGGAAGGCAGGAAGCGACTATCGTCGGGCCCAAGGCCTGTTTCCCCATGCGAAAGATTGACCTGAGCAACTTCCAGATCGCCACCAGCGGGACCGCACGAGAGGTCAATCGTCGGATCGTCTTGAACCTGATCCGCGCGCACAACGCCATTTCGCGCGCAGACCTTGCGCGCAAGACCGGCCTCCAGAGGAGCACGGTTTCGCTCATCATAGAGCAACTGATGACCGAGGACTGGGTGGTCGAAGGGATGGTCGGCTATTCTGCTCGCGGGCGTAAACCCACCTACCTGCGTCTGAACACGGAGCGGTTGGGAGTCATCGGCGTCAACCTGCGCCCCTACTCGACGACGATCGCACTGGCGGACCTGAATGCCAACTTTCGGGCTCAGGAGTCGCTACCCACGCCCCCGACACCGGAGCTTTTTCTCCGCGAGGTCACACGGCGCATCAACAACCTTAGGCAGTCGCATTCGGGACTGACGTGCGAAGGAATCGGTGTCTGCCTGCCGGGGCGCGTGGATCTCGGGACCCAGAAACTTGTCTTTGCCCCCAACCTGGGATGGGAGGACGTTGACCTCAAGACTCCGTTGGAAGCGGCGACCGGGTTGCCTGTCGCGCTGGAGAACGCCGCCAACGCCTGCGCCCTCGCCGAGATCTGGTTCGGACGCTCGGAAGGAGTGCGCGACCTGGCCATCGTGACGGTTTCAGAAGGTATCGGAACCGGCTTCGTCCTGAACGGTCAACTGGTGACGGGTCCTACCGGGAGAGCCGGGGAATTCGGCCACGTGACTATCGACCCGGAGGGACCGCCGTGCAAGTGCGGAAACCGGGGTTGTTGGGAAGTCTTCGCCTCCAATACCGCGACCACCGCATACTACCGGCAGATCATGCCGACTCATCGACGCGGCCATCGTTCGAATGCCGCTATCCCGGAACCGACGTTTGAGGATGTGCTTCGCCTGGCAGAGCTGGGCGACCCGTGTGCCTCTGAGGCGTTGGAGAGGATGGCTGGTTATTTGGGCGTCGGGGTGGCCATGGTGGCCACCGCTCTTGAACCGAGCTTGATAGTCCTCGTCGGGGAAGTCACGCGGGCGTGGTCCCGTATCGGCCCCATCATCAAGAAGACAATGGCTGAACGGTGCCCCCTGAAGGGTGCCACCCGAGTTTCTGCCGCCGACGATGCCCTCCAACCCCGGCTGCGGGGGACCGTCGCCCTCATCATCCAAAAGCACTTCGGTGCACCGGCCGTAGCGTAGCGGCGGGTACGGGCCGTGACTCAGAGCGGCAAGGGACTAAAGACCTGAAGGGCCTGAAGGACCTGAAGAACGCGAAGGACAAATAAAGGTCCTTCAGGTCCTTCAGGTCTTTCAGGTCCTTAATCCCTTGCCCCTCTCTAACTATCCGGCCACGCTTGTGATCCTTCGTCTGAAGTGCCATGATTTCGCCATGCGTTTTCAGCTGGCTATCCTGCTGCTTATCTCCTTCAACGCGAACGCCCAGGCCGAGGATGGATACGATCTCTGGCTGCGCTATCAGCCCATCTCCGACCAGGCGCTGCTTCGGGATTACCGGGATGCCGTTTCGGCGGTTCTGGTTGAGGGTCAGTCAGCAACCCTGTCCGCCGCTCGCGAGGAGCTGCGGATGGCACTGGGCGGCCTCCTGGGCCGCGATGTTCCCCTCGTGGAAGTCGTGGAAGCGGCTGTCAAGGATCGTCTCCTGGTGGCCGGGACCAGTGCGCCCGGCGGCCTCATTGCCTCACTCAACCTGGCGAACGATCTGAAAGCCGTGGGCGAGGAGGGTTTCCTGATCCGATCGATGAAGATCGGTGGGAAGCGGCGGGTTGTCATAGCGGCGAACAAAGACATCGGCGTCCTTCACGGTGTCTTCCAGTTCCTGCGACTCCTTCAGACGCACCAGCCGATTGGCTCCCTCTCGATTGTCACCGCGCCCCGTATTCGCCATAGGGTCCTCGACCACTGGGACAACCTCGACGGAACGGTCGAACGGGGGTACGCCGGATTCTCCCTCTGGGACTGGCACAAGCTGCCTGATTACCTGCCCCCACGTTACAAAGACTATGCACGGGCGAATGCCTCGATCGGAATCAACGGCACGGTCCTGACCAACGTGAATGCCAATGCGGTCAGCCTCACGCCGGAATACTTGAAGAAGGCGGCGGCGCTGGCCGAAGTTTTCAGACCGTACGGTATTCGTGTCTACCTGACGGCCAGATTCAGCGCTCCCATCGAGATCGGGAACCTGAAGACGGCCGATCCGCTTGATCCAGGGGTGGCTGCCTGGTGGAAAGAAAAGGCGGACGAGATCTATCGCTACATCCCCGATTTCGGTGGTTTTCTCGTCAAAGCGAACTCCGAGGGACAGCCAGGTCCCCAGCAGTACGGGCGCAGTCATGCGGACGGGGCTAACCTGCTGGCCGATGCGCTGTCTCCGCACGGCGGAATCGTCATGTGGCGAGCCTTCGTTTACGATGACAAGGTCCCGGACGACCGGGCCAAGCAAGCCTACAATGAATTCAAGCCGCTCGACGGCTCCTTCCGCCCGAACGTCTTAGTCCAGGTTAAGAACGGGCCGATTGACTTCCAGCCGCGTGAGCCGTTTCACCCCTTGTTCGGCGCCATGCCGGCGACGCCGCTCATGATGGAATTCCAGATCACTCAGGAATACCTGGGCTTCGCCACCCACCTCGTTTATCTGGCCCCCCTCTTCAAAGAGACCCTCGATTCGGATACGTTCGCGAAAGGGCCCGGATCACGGGTCGCCCGAGTGATTGACGGCAGCCTTCACGGCCATCAACTGACCGCCATTGCCGGAGTCGCGAATACCGGATCGGACCGCAACTGGTGCGGTTCGGTCTTTGCGCAGTCGAACTGGTATGCCTTCGGCCGCTTGGCTTGGGATCACACCTTGTCCGCCGAAGCAATCGCTGGTGAATGGATTCGGATGACCTTCTCGAACGATCCTCTGCTGGTTGAAAAGGTCTCCTCCATCATGATGGCGTCACGCGAAGTGGCGGTTGACTACATGACGCCTCTGGGACTTCATCACCTGATGGCTCGTGACCACCACTACGGCCCGGGACCGTGGGTCAGCGGAGGGCCCCGGGCCGACTGGACGTCAGTCTACTACCATCGAGCCGATTCGAACGCAGTGGGTTTCGATCGTTCCGCGAGCGGCAGTAATGCCGTAGGCCAGTACTTTCCGCCCGTGGCACAATTGTTCGGCAGCTTGGAAAAGTGCCCGGAGAAGTACCTCCTCTGGTTCCACCACGTGAAGTGGGATCACCGAATGCAGTCGGGACGGACCCTCTGGGAAGAGCTGTGCCGGGGATACCAGCGGGGCGTCAGCGCAGTGCGGGCAATGCAGGCCTCCTGGCGTTCGCTCCGCGGCCGCGTCGATGCCGAGCGGTACGAGCAGATCGACGCGTTCCTCCGGATTCAGGAATCCGAGGCCCGCTGGTGGCGCGACGCCTGTATCCTGTATTTCCAGACATTCTCGAAAAAAGACATCCCGAAGGAGGTCGACCCTCCCTCAGAAACGCTCGATTACTTCAGGTCGGTGGTCAAACGCTACGTCCCCGGCACGGCCCGGCCGATCCGGTGAGGCGGTCTGCTCAAATCCAGCGTGGCTAAGGGCTCGGCTACTTCCTTACGCCGGAGGCGTGAGAGGAGAGTAGCCGGGGGTGGAGCCGTTTTTCAGGCGACACCGCCGGAAAACGACGCAGAAGCAAGAACGCACCCCGGCAGGGGTGCGAGGAGTCCCTCCTCCCACTCCTGCCGGAGTGGGGGATTTTATTGCCTGTTTCCCGGGG
>RPQK01000505.1 GCA_003819755.1 Acidobacteriota bacterium
GCCAATGAGACAGCGCAAGAAGGAACAGAGTGGGGTGGCGGCCACGGCGTCTTCACTCACTTCCTGCTCGAAGGGTTGAGGGGAGCAGCCGACCGGACGCCGGCTAACGGAACGGTGACCATCGGTGAGCTCTTCGAGTACGTCAGGGAGTTCGTCTGCAAAGCGACGCAGGGCAGGCAACACCCTGTCATAGGACCAAGTGTATTTGACCGCGGCCTCCCGATGGCGGTGACTGGGGACATTTCGGCGCAGGAACACTTTGAGCTCGGTTGGTGCCTCTATGAGCTCGGCCGACGTCTGCGCGACCCGGCGATGTTCGATGCCGCACTCCGCCGATTACGAGAGGCCGACCGGCTGTCAACGAAACGCCGTCCTGACGTCCAGGTTCTGACGGGTAAGGTACTTCTGGCTCAAGATCGGAACGAGGAGTCAACCCTGGCCTTCCGAGAAGCGGCAAGGATTGACCCTGGCAACGCCGACGCCTGCTACTACCTCTCGATTCTCCAGCCGACTACGCGTCCAACATTTGGCGAAGGCTTTCCGGACGACCCTCGAGCCGCATTCGTCCAAAAGTGGGCGAGCGACAGTAGAACCGGGACCAGAAACTGCGCCATCGTCATCGGCATAGACAAATACAACAACATTCCCGCACTCGGCCAGCAGGGCGATTTTGGCAGTAAGAACGACGCGACCCAGATCGCGAAAGCTCTCAGCAGGCTGGGCTTCGAAGGTCAAAGCGTGGAACTGCTGCTCGACGCGACGGCCACCAAATCCGGGATCGCAACGGCGCTAAGGAGAGTGGCCGAGGGGACGGGGAGAATCGGTTCCTTTCTCCTTTACTACTCGGGACTGGGGTTTCCAGCGTGGTCGCCTGGACTTGTCGTTCACGACAGCGTGGCGGACGGAGACCGGGTGGAAAATGTTTTGACCGGACAAGAGCTTAACGACGCAATCATGCGTGTCCCGGCGATACACAAGGCTGTCGTAATTGACGGTGCCATAGACGAGCAGATGAAACCTCTCGCTTTCGCCGGAGGGTACCTCGTTTTCGGCGCAACAGCCCCACATGAAGAGTGCCACGTTACCGGAGACCACGGTGCCTTTACTTACGCGCTGCTGAAGGAACTGAAGAACGCGGCCCTCCCCATGGCGTCGTGTCGATCGATCAGGGAGAGAATTACGCAGCAGCTCAACTCGATGTTAGTGGGACAGAATCCCGTTGTCTGGGGCGACGCTGCCAAACCTTTGGTTGAAGCGCGAAGTCGACTCGACGTCGCATTTGAGCTTGTCGAGACCCGTTACTACGGCAATTACAGCGCGAGCTTGCTCAAGGACTTGCTCGACTGGGCCCAAACAGAAGGGCAAGACCATCCTGATATTTCTCTCGCCCTTGCTCGTGCATTCCTGAACAAACGAGACCACCAGCGAGCAATCAGATCACTCCGGACGATTTCGACTTCGGCCGGGAGTACGGTCGCCGAGGGGTTCCTACTGCGGGCGGTCGCGCATGTCATGGCAGGCGCCGAGGAGAAAGCGCGGGATGCTCTCAATCACCTTGCGAAAATCGAGACTGCGTGGTCCTCGCTTTTTCAGCTGGAAGTTGCCCGGCTGTTGCTGGCGCTTCGCGAGTACAACCTGGCGATGACGATGGCTCAGAAGTCGCTCGCGGATCAGTCCGGTGTTCCACCAGCCGCGAAAGCGATACTCGGTCTGGCTCAGGCGTTTGCCGGAGTTCAGGAGAGCGCGGCTACATTGAATGATTATAGTGATCAAACATCGACGGCCGTGGCGGAGCGGGACAGTCTGGACCGGATCGCCCGGTTTGTCGCGACGGGGGAGGGTCCCCCCGAGAAGCGCGCACTGCTGGTCGGAATTTCGGCCTATTCTCCGCAAACGTTGCGGGCGCCTCGGATCGAAGCCGAGGGCCTGAGGGATGTCCTCATAGAAAGATATGGCTTCACACCGAAGAATGTCACCGCACTGCTGGACCAGGAAGCGACGTACGAGAACATCACCGGCGCTTTGGAGCTGGCAGCGACGAACGCACCCGGTAACGAGAGCTTTCTGTTTTTCTACAGCGGACATTGCAGCAGTAACGTCGAAAGGAAAGGCTCTCGGCTCTGCACTGATCTCTACGTGCCGGTCGACGCACTGTCCTCCCACGGACTGGATGATGCCAGGATGTTGTCCGGCTCCTTACTCCACCAGCTGAATTGCCGGATTCCGGCTGCGGACAAAACCGTGATCCTCGACGCCGGAGGAGTCGAGATGACTAACTTGGCGAAGGCCAGCAACGAATATCTGCTGCTCACCTCGGCCTCCCCTGGTGAGTACACGATGGACGGCCTGTTCTCAACCGAATTGATCCGTCAGCTGCGTGAAGCTACTCCCGGTTCGCTTACCGTTGGCCAGCTGATAGTGGCAACAGCCGCTCGCATGCGGGGCGGCGCAAGCGGGCTGGTGAAAGGGAGTTACCCCACCTCACGCTCGGCAAAGCCCGGTTCTCAGACTCCTCAGTTGATCGGGGACCCGGCCCGCGTGCTGTTCCGCCCGCAGGGCGCAGGCACTTTTCAGGACAGAGTCGCCGTCGCGCGCCGCTCGACCCAGTTGGCTTTAGACCCCGTTGAGATCGCAAACGGTTTGCTTCGTTTTGAGTATTCGTTCTCGACCCGTGCGGTCCAGATTCTCGCCCGGTCGCTGCGCACCCGGCCGGAGAGTCGACCAGAGACCTACCTGCACCTCGGTGTCGCGTTGGGCCTTCAGGGTGATTACACCGGAGCCTTTGACGCCTTGAACAAGGCGATCGCCCAAAGCCCGAACGAGTTCTTCCCCAAAGCTCATTGTTACCTGGGCCGGTTCCTCCTCGAGAGTGCTACGGACTACGACCAGGCCGTTGCGGAGTTGAGGCTGGCCGTGCGGCAGGATCCGACCGACCCGCATGCCCACTACTACCTGGGCAGGCCATTCGCGCGCAGGTGGAACGCCAGAGCCGTGTTGAAGCGGCCGACGCGTATCGCACCTATGTCACCATGGGGTCGCCACTCGGCACCGACCTGGAGCTGAGCGCTTTCACGGACCAGAAACCGCCGGATCAGTCACGTGCTGTCCGGGCTCCCGACAAAACCACCCAGGCGGCCTCAAAGCCACCAATCAGCAAACAGCGGAAGAAAAAGCGGGTGAGTAACTAGGTGTGAAAAAGTCGGCGGACTCACCAAGAGCCGTCTTGGATATTGGAGTGCGCTGGCTGGTCCGGCTGGGCCTGATCTCCGACTTTTCACATCTGCTTCGACGTTGGTCGGGGGATTATGTGTTCCCCGCTAGGCTTGTGTCAGCGGGCCAGCAGCTTGTTTGACAGCGACAGGGCTCGGGCGTACAGTTCAATCAGCAAGAGACCACTCCTGATCGGAAATATGGTTTCTCCAGCCGAGACCCGTGTCCCAGTTCCGGTCGAGCGCGCCGTTTGTAGAATTGCTTCGAATTTGTCCCTCACTCTGTCGCAGCCTTCCGTTCAGGAAAGAAAACAAAACAGCACAACCAAGAAAGGACGGACTGCAATGAGAAGACGAATACGAATTGCGGTCTTGATCTCTGTTGCCTGTCTGGGTGGTACGGGACTTGCCTGCGCAGATGCTGTCGTAGACTGGAATCAGATTGCAATGCAGGTCATCGCGGCAGCCACACCGGCTCGTCCGGGCCCGACGGTTTTCCTCGATATCGCCGTGGTGCACGCGGCGGTCTATGACGCCGTAGCGGCGATTGATGGGCGATTCAGGCCGTATCACACTACGATTCCCGGAGCTTCCGGGTCTCCAGCGGCCGCTGCCGCAAAAGCAGCTCGCGACGTGCTCGCGAGCCGCTTTCCTGATCAGGCGGCGTCCATCGACATGATGTACGAAACCTATTTGGCTGAGAACAAGCTGGACCCGAGCGATCCGGGCATTGCAGTGGGTCAGGAGGCGGCTGCCGGGATTATTGCGTTGCGGGCAAACGACGGCAGTTTCCCGACCGATTCTCCGCCCCTCGTAAGCGGAACCGAACCGGGTGTCTGGCGTCCGACGCCTTCGTTTCTCCCCGGTCCGCCGGCCGGCCTCAGCGCGTTTGCGACGCCTTGGCTGGCCAAGGTTACACCCTTCACCCTGACGAGCCCGTCGCAATTCCGACCATTACCGCCGCCCGATCTTACTTCAGGGCGCTACACGAAGGAGTACAACGAGGTGAAGGCACTCGGGGCTCGCTTTAACAGTACCCGTACCGAAGAGCAAACCGAGCTCGCCTATTTCTGGACAGTTAGCTTTCCTGTCGTCTGGAACGCAACCCTCAGAGATATCGCTGAGGAGCATGTCCACCATATTGGCGACAACGCCCGTATGTTTGCCCTGGCAACCATGTCGATGATCGACTCTGCCATTACCGCCTGGGACAGTAAGGTGCATTACGTCTTTTGGCGGCCCATCACGGCTATACAGGAGGGGGAGAACGATGGGAATCCGCACACTGTCGGCGATCCGGACTGGCAGCCCCTGTTCAACACCCCGAATTATCCCGACTACACCTCGGGGGCAAGCGCCGTTACCGGCGCTGTTACGCGTATGCTCGCTCTCTTCTTCGCGGGCAAAGCAATAAGCTTCTCAGTGACGACGACCAACCCGGGAGCCGTCCACCAGACGCGCACCTACCACCGCTTTTGGGATGTAGCCGAGGAAGTAGTTGATGCGCGTGTCTACGAGGGAATTCACTTTCGCACTGCAGACAAGCTGGGACTTCAGCAGGGAAGGAGGATCGCCGGATGGGCCTTCAAACATTTTCTGCGGCCCGCGGATGAAGAGGACCGCGCTGATGAGCTGGACTGCGAATAGCGACGACCGAAACTGAGTCCTCCGAGGGTGAGGTTCCGCCACAGCCGGACACCGACCGCGACCCGGGACAGGTTGTTTGGCACGAGTTCGTCGGTCTCGGCTGTGGCAAAAGCGCGCCTTGGCACGGGACCTCGTACCGAACGCGCCGGAGCAGGTCAAGGGGGCGAGATGCAGGCGTAGGAAGAAGTGTTTGAAAATCAAGCGTTTTGTTCTGGTCGGGGCAGAGGGATTTGAACCCCCGACTCCCTGCTCCCAAAGCAGGTTGGGACTGAAGGGCCCCGATCTGCGTCTGGCTTGGTTCTCGGGACGAAACGCCCTGCTCGCACGGATTTGACGCCATTTCCAATGATTACAGGAATTACGGCGAGGCGGGTCGTACTGGTCATGGGCGACGACGAAAGTGGCACAAAAAGTGACACAGTGATGTGGGGTGAACCCCTCTGGTGAGACAGTCAGCACGTGCGCGAAGTGGAGCAGGAAGAATTGAACCCCAAGTTGGAGTCGACTGCGGGACACAAAGCCGGCGTCGTGCTGTGAGAATCGCAAGAGGCTTCAGGACACGACGTCGTGCGTCTCGCGAAACGGGTGGGGATAGTAAATGAGGACGGGGGCGTTTCAGGTAGTTCAACGTCCCCGGCCCTGGGCGCGTTACAATGCCGCCCGTTACGAGGTTAGTCGATGTCCGTGAAATCTTCCTCTGCTTCAGATTCGTATTCCGACAATCTCTCCCGCACGTGTTCTCTCAGCGTGCTCTTCTGCTCGTCGGTCAGAACGTCAGTAGCCTTTCGGAACGCGTCGACAGTGGCCGCTTTTCTTTCGAGCCGGAGGTTGTAGATGTTTTTCAAGGCCGAACGGGCGTGATCAGGGTTGATGTTCCCGATATTGTTGGCGGTCGAATGGACCAACTCGAGGCGGGCGATGCGTATGTCCGCGGAGATCTTCGACTTGGTCCGTATCATGTCAGAGCGTATGGCCAGCAGTTTCTTCAACTGATCGTCGCTCAGCTCAAGCTCGCTCTGCCGTTCCACCAGAGCAGCTACGCGGATAAGCCCCAGCATGCCCCTCTTTTTCGCC
>RPQK01000506.1 GCA_003819755.1 Acidobacteriota bacterium
ACAAACTAACAGACTGACAAACCACCGGTTCGACACTCGTCCCTGACCTCCGTGCCAGCAGGTCCGGCTTCTGTCAGTTCGTCAGTCTGTCAGTCTGTCAGTCTGTCAGTTTGTCAGTTTGTCAGTTTGGAACGGAACCAGGAACGGAGGGAGCATGCGAATCGAGGTTCACAAGACCAGTGAGGAACTGGCGAAAGCGGCGGCCCGGCAAGCCGTCGCGCTCGTTAAAGCAGCGTTGGCGCAGAAGCCGGAGGTCGCCCTCATCGTCGCCACCGGGATGTCACAGGCGGCGTTCCTTGAGCAGCTGGCCCAGATCCCGGGTGTCGATTGGGGCCGATCTGTCTTTTTCCATCTTGATGAATATGTCGGGTTGCCCATGTCTCACCCGGCGAGCTTCAGGAAGTACCTGCGGGAAAGAGTCGAGCAGCGCCTTCACCCGAAGAAATTCCGTTACATAAATGGGGAGAACCCGAATCCTCTCGAGGAATGCCGCCAGGCCGGACAAGATATCAGCCAGCGCGAAATCGACGTAGCTTTCGTCGGTATCGGCGAAAACGGTCACCTGGCTTTCAACGATCCCCCCGCCGACTTTGATACCACGGAGCCGTATCTAGTCGTTTCGCTCGACGAGGCGTGTCGGAGACAGCAGGTCGGCGAGGGCTGGTTCAAGTCGGTGGAGGAGGTTCCCAAGCAGGCGATCTCAATGTCAGTGCAGCAGATCCTGAAAGCCCGGCACATCCTGTGTGTTATCCCCGATGAGAGGAAAGCCAAAGCTGTCCGCGACTGCTTTGAGGGCGGAGTCACGAACCTGCACCCGGGCTCCATTCTGCAGACGCACCCCAACTGCACAGTTTTTCTGGACCAGGGTTCTGCTTCCCTGATGTCGAAAAAACCATGAAGAACCAAGAACATCAGCCACGCGGATTCGTCGACCTTCAGGTTAACGGCTACCTCGGAATCGACTTCTCTTCATCCGGGCTCACGGTTCAAAAAGTGCGAGAGGTCGTAGAAAGAATGCGGGAGCGGGGGACCGTGGGGTTCTGCCCGACCGTCATTACCTCGTCCCTGGAGCTTTACGAAAACAATCTCCCCGTTCTGGCTCGAAGCCTCGCCCAGGCTGACCTTGCCTCGGCCCTGCTCGGGATTCATCTTGAGGGTCCTTTCATCTCGCCAGAGGATGGGGCGCGAGGCGCCCATCCAGTTGCCCATGTCCAGCCTCCCTCGGTTCGCCTGCTCGATCAGCTGCGGAAACTCGCGAAAGACAGGATTTCCCTGCTGACGGTGGCGCCGGAACAAACGGGCGCGCTCGCCCTGATTGAATACGCGGTCAAGTCCGGCATAACCGTTTCGCTTGGCCATCACCGGGCGGATACCGAGACCATTCGCCGAGCCTGCGATGTGGGTGCCCAGGCAAGCACGCACCTGGGGAACGGGATAAGCAACCTGCTCCCCCGCCACCCGAACCAGATCTGGGACCAGCTGGATGAAGAGCGGCTAACGGCCATGTTGATCACCGACGGTCATCACCTGCCTGCTTCTTTCATCCGGGTGGTCGCGAAAGTCAAAGGAGCATCCAAGCTCATTGTCGTCAGCGACGCCGCTCCGCTGGCCGGCTTTCCTCCCGGCAAATACGAGTGCATGGGGCAGCAGGTCGTGCTGGAAGAGGGTGGCCGCATCTGGAACCCGGTCGGACAGCATCTGGTCGGTTCCAGCGCCTGTCTTCTGGAGTGCATGAACCATCTGGCGGGATTGGGAGTCTTTCGAGAGCAGGAGCTGTGGCAGGTTGGCTTTCATAATCCACTAGGGCTGTTGAAAGTCAAAGATTTCAAGTCCCCGCCTGACGTGCGGGTGGTATGGCGCAATGACCGGTTTGAGGTCGAGAGCCGGTAGCACAACGGCACGCCGTTTTACGCTGCGGGCGTAAGAAATTCCGACCGAATCTTCTTTTCGCCCGTGTCATCAAACGCAACAACCACGCTTTCCCCTTCGATAGCCAGCACCTTTCCGGCTCCGAAGTCGGCGTGAGAGACCGCGTCTCCGGGTCGGAACGGCAGCACCGGCGGAACAGGCAGGGCCATGCGGACCTCTTCGGGAGCTTCCCGCCGTGCCCGCTGATTGCGGCAATTGTCGCAGTGGTCGCAGAACTCCTCGCTGGCCATCCCGAAGTATTCCTTCATGAAGGCAACTCGGCACTGCCCCAGCTGCGCGTAACGCATCATGGTCTGCAGCCGGTCTCGATCTGCCTGCAGGCGTTCTTCGTACTCGCTGATGAAAGTGGAAAATTCCTCTTCGGTCTCGAAATCCCGAACATAGCGAAAGCCATGGCGGCCACGGCGGACCACCCCGGCATCCTCCAACTGAGCGAGTATCACGCGTACTCGGCGTTCGGCGAGCGTCGACATTTCCCGGATACGGCCGAGCGTCAGTTCTGTGTTCCCTTTCCCCGCACAAGCCTCCCGCATGACTCGGTAAAGCCGCAATGACTCCTGAACACTCGGGTACTTGCTGCCCAGAAAATAGGCCTGAATACGCCGGTCTTCGAGCCGATATAACAGGGAGGCTCTTGCCGGCTTCCCGTCGCGCCCGCCTCTGCCGGCTTCCTGGCAGTAGCTCTCGAGCGAGTCAGGGAAGTTGTAGTGAATGACAAACCGGATGTCCGGCTTGTCGATCCCGAGGCCAAAGGCTTTAGTCGCGACCACGCAATGAAACTCGCCGATCATGAACCGCTGCTGGTTCTCCTCACGCTCCTTCATACGAAGCTTCGCGTGGTAGATAGTCGCTTCCCCGTCGATGTCTCTCAGCCAGTGCCACAACTCGTTTGCCTCGCGAACTGTGGCGGTGTAGATGATGCCGCTCCCCGTTTCCTCGGCGAGAATGCGCCTGATCTGATCACGCTTGGCTCCGACGTTAACGGTGTGCAGCGTCTCATAGAAGATGTTGGGCCGGTCGATTCCGGTATGAACGACGACGGCGAGCCGAACGTCGAGCTGTTCCAGGATATCGGCCGTGACTTCCTGAGTGGCTGTCGCGGTGAGAGCCATAACCGGAGGGTTCCCGAGCTTCCGAATAGCGTCCCGTAGATTCAGGTAAGCCGGGCGAAAATCATGTCCCCACTGTGAGATGCAATGCGCCTCGTCGACGACGAAGAGCGAGACGCCCCGGTCCCTTAGCAGCGCGAGATAATCCGGTTTTTCGAGCCTCTCCGGCGTAACGTAAACCAGCCGATGATCGCCCGCCTGGATCTTTTCGGCGGCTTCCCTTTCCTCTTTTTGAGACAGGGTTGAGTTAAGAGTACTCGCCTCGATGTTCGCCTCGGCGAGCTTCTCCTGCTGATCCTGCATGAGCGCGATGAGAGGGGAAACGACGACCGTAATCCCGGGGAAAAACAGGGCGGGGAGTTGGTAGCAGAGCGATTTGCCGGCACCGGTCGGCATGATTCCCAGGGAGTTTCTGCCGGTCAGAGCCAGTTCCATCAGTTCGCGCTGCCCCGGCCAGAAGGCGGTCACGCCGAAGCGCGTCTTGGCCTCCCTGTGAATGCGTTTCCAGTCAAGAGGGACGGCCGCTCGGCGCTTGTTCATACACTATTTTACCAAGGCGGCGTTGGGAGCATGTAAACAGGAAAGGACCCCAAGGACCTCAGGGACCTCAAAGACATCAAGCACTACCGTTGTCATTGCCGTCCTTGCGGTCGGTGAGGTCCTTTTGTCCTTTCCCCCCATGCTAAACTCTCACTGGCATTGCCTATGCGCTTGCGCCGGTCAGGCGGGGAAACGAAACATCCCCGCATTATCACGGATTTCAATCGGACTCTGCTTCTGGTGGCGGATCCCGACTCGCTGCAAGCCAGTGTGGCCGTCCGTTTTCAGGAGCTGTTTGGGTCCGAAAGAGTGTTGATCCTCCAGCTTGACTCGCGACAGCTCTCTTTTCTCCCCGGGTTCAGCCTCGGGTTCGATCCTTCAGACATCGGCGGGCTGATGCTCGAACGTCGCGGGGCGCTGGCTCGCTGGCTCCTGGTGAACGAGAGCGTCTTGAAGGTGGATCAACAGAGAGATGTCGTAGGCTGTCTGGACCAGGCGGAGCGGTCCCTGCTGTCCCGTCTCCAGATTCGGGTCTGCGTGCCGTTGCTTGTTCTGAACCGATTGACCGGAATCATGCTGCTTGGCTCGAAAGACGACAAATGGCGCCTGAGCGAGGAGCAGGCAGACCTGTTGCAGGCCCTGGCCGGCCAGGCCGGCCTGGCTTTTGAGAACGCGGCGCTCCATCGAGAGCAACGTGACCGGCTTCGTCGTCTTTACCGCGCCGAGAGACTGGCGGCAGCCGGTCAGCTTGCGGCGGGAGTAGCCCACGAAATCCGCAATCCGCTGACTTCCATCCGGTCGACGATCCAATATGTGCTGCCGTCATTCGGTGAATCGGACCAGAAAAGGGGACTCCTGCAGGAGCTTCTTTCCGAGGTGGACCGCATCGATCGAATCGTGAATGACCTGCTGACTCTCACCCGGCCAACCGATTTTCACCCGATCGACATGAACCTTGTCGAGTTGCTTGACCACACTCTCTTGTTGATTGGTCCTCAAGCGCGCAAGCAGGGTGTCGACATCGTCTATCCGCGGGAGCAGGGGGAACTGAACCTCCGCGGGGATATGGCGCAATTGAAACAAGTTCTGTTGAACGTTTTACTCAACGCCCTCCAGGCGATGCCCGAGGGCGGGACCCTGACAGTTTCGGTTGCAGGGAAAGGCGGGGACGGGACCGGGCTTCAGGTGGCGGATGTTCGCATCACGGACACGGGAGCGGGGATCCCGCCCGAACATATTGACAAAGTCTTCGACCCTTTCTTCACGCTGAAAAAAGAGGGGACCGGCCTCGGGCTTTCAATTAGTTACAGCATTATCCAGCAGCACGACGGTGACATTGAGTTCCAGAGCGAGGTCGGACGAGGCACGACCGTCATAATCCGGTTGCCGGTATCCGGCTAGCTCAGACCGCGACCACCACCATGCGAATCCTGATTGTCGACGACGAAAAGCAGATCAGACGCATTCTCTCGGTCCTCCTCCGGGAGCATAACTACGAGATTGCCGAGGCGAGCTCCGGCGAGGAGGCCCTCCGCCTTCAGCCTGAATTTCAGCCGGCTCTTGTTTTGCTCGACCTCAGCATGCCCGGCACTGACGGCCTGGAGACCCTCAAGCAGCTGATGAAGCTCTCGGTTCCGCCTGAGGTCATCATGATGACCGCTTTTGGAACGATCCGGTCGGCGGTGGAGGCGATGCGCCTCGGCGCGTTCGATTATCTGGCCAAGCCCTTTGACAACGAAGCCCTGCTGCTCACTGTCGAGCGGGCGCTCGAGAGGCGCCGTCTGAGCCGCGAGGTCGAGGCGTTGCGAACCGAACTGGAAAGCCGATACGGTTTCTCGGAGATCATCGGTCTCGGCCCGCAGATACAGGAAGTCTTTCGCATAATGGCAAAAGTGGCGCGAGTGGATGCGACGGTCCTCGTCACCGGCGAGTCGGGGACGGGGAAAGAGCTGGTTGCCCGTGCGATCCATAGGCGGAGCGTCCGGTGCTCGGGTCCGTTTGTGGCTGTCAACTGCAGTGCGATCCCCGAGACCCTGGTCGAATCGGAGTTCTTCGGTTCTGAGAAGGGCGCTTTCACCGATGCCCGTGAGAGCCGGGCTGGGAAATTCGAGCTCGCTCACCAGGGAACGCTTTTTCTCGACGAAATCGGCGACCTGGCGCTGGAAGCCCAGGCCAAACTGTTGCGCGCCCTGCAGGAGCACCAGATCACCCGCCTTGGCGCCTCACGTCCCCGCCCGGTTGATGTCCGGGTGATTGCGGCGACCAATCGGAATCTCGAACAGGCCGTGACCCGCGGCGAGTTCCGCGAGGATCTCTACTGGCGGGTGAACGTGGTGAACATCAAGCTGCC
>RPQK01000507.1 GCA_003819755.1 Acidobacteriota bacterium
GAGAAGGATCCCTCGCGAGTGCGGGGAGCCTTTATCGTGGGCCGGACTCTCGTTCAAGGGAGTCCGGCAGCCGGGCTCGGAGAGCCCGGCGAAAACTGAGTCGGTTGCTGGTCCTTCGCTTTGGCCGGGCCGCAAGTCCGGCTGCCGGACTCTGGAGAGTCCGGCCACGATGAAAGCTCCCCGCACTCGTAATTGTGCCAACCTTATCTTCCCTGCGTCCTCCGCACCCGCATCGACCCTCTCACAGATGAACGACCGAAAGCGAACGTCGACGCATCGTAGTACTCGTAGGCTTTCGAGACGGCCGGATCGGTGCGGACCGGGTACAAGGCCCGGACCTGAAAGCCAAATTCAACCGGCTGATTGCGGACGAGTTCTTCAATGTAGAAGATGACCTTCCGGCCCGCCACTTCCACCCTCTGCACGATTCCCGCCTTCACCAGGCTGTCAACCGAGGCGCGGACGAGCTCAAAGCCGGTGGGGACGCTTACATCGAGGATGACCATCCCGGTCTTTTCCTTCTTCCCCAGGTAACTGATCCGGACCCCGACATCGACGGTTTGATCCGTCTCAACGTGGTCGGCCGAGTACGAGACGTCCAGCTCCATGTCTTTTTTCTGGGGCAGCAGGTCCGCCGGCAGATAGAACCGATTGGCTACCTGGTAGGCGACACTGCCCGTGCCCGCAGCCTGGAGTATCAGTTCCCTTCCCACCGGCAAACTGAACTGCTGCAGGAGGTCGAAGTTCGCCTGGTCGACGTGGGCGGTGAAAATCGTTTTACCGGAATCAATAACGGTCAACTCGAGATTGACATCACGGCGCACCTTCCGCGCCGCGAGAAACATCGCCCGGAGCGCGGTGACGGTATCCTGCGTCGAATGCCCATAGCCACCCAAGGCATTTCGCTGGGTTGAGAGCCACTCGACAGCCGGGCTCGCCTCGGGCCGCCCGGCGCCGGCGCGCGAGTTGATAAGGGCCACGGTGGCGTAAGCCGTGGTCTCGACCGGGAATGGTTCCCAGTGAATGCCGGTTCCCTCCTGTTTCGCGAGGACGAGCAGGCGATCCAGAAATTGTTCCGAAAGCGATTCGAACCCCGGTATCTTCTGTAGCGCAACGGCCGCCACGGCGAGTGAGTACGGGTCGTCGTAGACCGCGCTCTGATTCGCCTGCAGAAAGCTTCCGGCGCGGAAGAGCACGGTTGCCCGGCTCGCGAATCCTAAGTCCGCAAGCGCATTTGCGGTGAAGGCGGTCATGCTGTAAAGGTTGGCCAGCCCGCCGGCCATTTCCTTGTGGATCAGGAAGTTGTCGGTCCGAAAGGACCCGTCGCTCTGCTGGCGGCCCTGGAGCATATCAGCGGCTTTCGCGAGGACGCTCTCGTCGATATCCCGAACCTCACGGGCAGCGGAAAATGTGGACAGGACGAAGGCCGTGAGCCAGAGGCTTCCCTCTTTACCTCCGAAAGCGGAGAACCCGCCGTCGTCGCTTTGATAAGTCAGCTCACGCTGGTAGCCGACGTTGATGTAGTACTCCGCCTTGGCACGGATCTCTGGCGCCAGTTCTCCGATTTCGTTCAGGTACCTCAGGATTTCCACGTCGGGCGCCAGGAAAATCATGTTCTGCTCGCCGCAGCCGTAGGGCATACCAAGGAGATCTGAAACGCCCTGCATGCTCTGCCCGACCGGGCTGGGGGTTAAGAACAGTGTCGCCGTGTGAGAATCAGCCGTGGCCTCTGACCGGGCTGGCGCGCCGACGGCCACCTTCTGTCCCGCCGCTATGACGCCATTGATAACCTCGTCGACCGGGACTCCCTCCGGGACAACCTTTATCTGCCTTTGGACGGCATCCGAACGACTCGGACCGATTCCGGTTATGGTGAAGTCGAGATCGCCGAGCTTGGTGGGGCGGACCTCAAAATAGGCGGCTACGGCTCCGTTGGCGGGAACGGAAACTGAATTCTGACTGGGGCTCAGGAGATCCAGGCCTGAAGAGGCGGCAAAACGCAGCTGGATATCCTGCGCCTGGTTGAGGTAATTGAAGACGTCGATCTTGACCCTGAATTTATCGCCGCGCGTTACGGAGTATGGGAGGGACGGTTCGACGAAAAAGTCCTGAAAAACGACGGCCTCCGCATCTCCCATGACGATTCCCGCCACGCCCGCAGGACCTCCAGGCGTTGTCCCGATGATCGAGAGCTTCCAGGAGGTGATGCTGTCCGGAGCGATCAGATCCAGTGTCACCTTACCGTTGTCGTCGGTGAGGAGAGTGGGTTGCCAGAGCCACGTCTCGGGGAAGAACTGACGAACACGGGGGGAATCGGGCGCCGCGGCGCCTTCCCCGCCGATCTGGGGAGGTGACACCGGGACCGCATCTTTCCACCAGTTCCGGAAATCCTGCCCGGCAGGCACGGAAATCCCGCTGCTGACGTCCACATCCAGACCGGCTTCACGCAGCACGTCGAGTGCGCCTTTGGTGCGGTAACTCGGCGGCAGGAGAATCGGCCCGGGCCCCGGCTGGTTGCCCTCGTGAACTTCCGCCTGGGGCTCCATGAACTCGCGCTCCAATTCTTCGAACACTTCAGCCATGTGCAGGCGGCTCCTGCCGAGCGCGAGGACGGATTGATCGACCAGGGAGACACCAAGCAGCGTCTTACGTCCGGTTCCCGCGTCGATGGTCAGTTTGACCGGATCTCCAGGCTGGATTTGGCCGGCTCCAAATTCCGCTTTCACCCTGAGGGAAAGGGCGAGGTTCACGTCGAAGTCAACGCTGTCGGCCGCAACCTCGTTGTTTTCCGTGATTACGTACGCGATGACCCTGGCTTTCGGGACCATGTCCGGGGTCACGGGAAAAGAGCAAGCGGCCTCCCGGGTTGCGGCCGAAAGAACGGTCCGCCCTCCCGCATACACTTCGTAGTAGATTGTGGAACCGCTGAACCCGGCAGCTGAAAACCTGAGGATCTGGCCCAGTGAAGCGGGACCGTCGCCTGATAACCGGGTGAGTGAAAGGAAGCGTCCGCTAGGTGAGTACGTCGCACCAATCGTCGTTTCGGTGGTCGTTGTGTGCTTCTGAACGGTGGTCTGCACCTTGATTTCGGCGATAGACGTCTTAGCGGGAGCGACCAGATCAAGGTGCACCGAGCCTTGTGCAGCGAGAAGACTCTGGGTCTCCTCCTTCAGGATGACCCAATCGGGGGACCGGTAGGTGACACGGGCACTGATCGACGCGGATGCCGGGGCTCCGTCAGGCGCCTCAGCGCGGATCAGGACCGGCAGAGGAACACCGGGGGTCACCGACTCCTGGCTCGGCACGATGGTAAGCACAACCGGCGCCTGAACAACCTTAATAACGTCACTGAGCGCTTGTTCATGGCCGGTCGTATCGATAACCGAAACATCCAGCGTGATTTTGCCCTGTCCTCCTTCTTCAGCAGTCCCGGCGACGAAATTGACCGGCGGCAGCTGGAAATCAAGAGACCCGTCTGACAGCTTTCCTGATACCGTCGCGTACTTCTCCCACGTGCCGATCCACCTTTTCGCCGTGACCTGAACGTCACCGTTCACAGGCTTGCCGAAAAAGTAGTTCGCTTTCACTTTTCCCTGGAACGGTTCGTCGACCAGCACCCAGGTCTTGGGCAGGTCCAGTTTCACTTCGAATCTCGGCAAAACGTATTCCTCAACACGCAGGTCTTTTTCGCTTTCGCCGCTGGAGCTGCGCGCTCGGACCTTCCAGACTCCGTAGTTCAACTCGGATGCGAGATCCAGCGTGAAGGGGGCGACTCCGTACTGATCCGCTGTCAATTGAAGCCTCGCGATGCGCAATCCTTTGCCATCGTGGAAAGTGACTTCAACTTCACCAGCCGACGGCTTGATATTGCTGTTGAGGAGAATCACCCGTCCCTGTATCTTCTGGCCGGGTTTGTAGATCGGCTTGTCGGTTTCGATCAGGATCGCGTGGCCTTCAGCCAAGGCGGTCTTAACCTCAAGCACTTCCCCCAGCCCGCTCACTTCCGCCTGCACCGTGTAACTCCCGGAAAGCCCGGCAGGCACGTCGAACCCGGCCGTGAGGGCGCCGGAGGCGCCGGTCTGCCCGGCAGTCAGCGGAGTTCTTTGTGTCCCGTCGGAAGAAACCAGGTAGAGGACGACGTGGCGATCCAGCGGAGCACGCGACGTGGAATCAAAAGCTGTCACCGTCACCGATGAACGGGTCCCGCTGTACAGTTTGCGCGGGCACGTAAGCATGCCGGCGTCTGCCGCAAGCAGGTCGTTGGAAAGGACGATAAGGACCAGTATGAAGACGAATGGCAGGAGGCGTTCCCGCATAATTACACACCCTCCTCTTTATCGTGGCCGGACTCTCCAGAGTCCGGCAGCCGGACCCGGGTCCGGCCCGAACACGCGAGCTGCAACCATTGGCCTCGCCGGGCTTGGAGCCCGGCTGCCGGACTCTGGAGAGTCCGGCCACGATAAAAGCCCCTCGCAATTCAAACTAAGGAAGCAGCGAACCTGACAAGTATCCTACTTGAAGCGTCCAGTTTCGCTTTTCATGGATTCTCTGTCTGTCACTAACGTCACCCCACCGGAGTGAGCCGCCAGCAGTTTCAGAGCCGGAAGCGTAACCGCCGACTCTCTGAAAACAGTTGCCCGGGCCCTTACTGCCCCAACTTGTCCATCAACTCCCGCAAGCGGCGCCGGCTGACTTCCAGGCGCGCCTTATTCCTCAACGTGACCCAGGCATAGCCGCCCGGCAGTGGCGACACCTCATGCACATGATTGAGGTTAATAACCGCCGCTCTTGAGATGCGAAAAAACACGCGGGGGTTCAACCGGTTCTCCAGATCCGTGATCGTCAGATCCATGAGGAAATCCTGATCCACCGTATGAACCCGGGTCAGGCCCTCCTCGAAGGCGAAATAGTAGACTTCGTGCTGGGGAATGACTCGATAGCGCCCCGCTCTTCTAGCCAGGATTCTGGCAGGATAGGAGTGCGCTTTGGCGGCCAGGATATCGGCCGATCGCGCTTCCTGCGCAGAGCCCGTTTGCCGGACGCGTTCGATCGCCTTCGACAGACGGGAACGGGTCACCGGTTTCAAAAGGTAATCGAGTGCAGAAAGCTCGAAGGCCTCGAGTGCATATTGATCGTAGGCGGTGCAGAATATGATTCTCGGCTCGGGTGACCCGAGGGCCTGCGCCACCTCGGTGCCGCTGCAGCCAGGCATCTGGATATCGAGAAACACCAAATCAGGCTTGAGCTCGGCGATCTTCTCCATCGCCTGCTCACCATCGGCTGCTTCCCCGACGATCTCGATATCATCGTACACTTTCAGCAAGCTTTTCAGCCGGCTGCGCGCCAGCTCTTCATCATCGACAAGCACGGTTCGTATCACGTGATCACCTTAGCGACGAGGGCCGTCTGGTCGTCCTGGAGCACCGTCCCTGAACAAAAATCAGCAACCTCCGCGAGCAAGGCGTCGAGGATCCGACCGGCCGGCAGAGCTCGATTCCTGGTCGCACAGAGGCTGATGCGAGCCTCCCCGAACTCCTCCCCATCCAGATTTGCAGCCTCCGAGACCCCGTCCGTGTAGCAGATCAGGACATCAGAGGGCGCAAGCTGAATAACCTCCTGCTTGTACTCCGTTTCCGGGAACAGCCCCAGGACGGTTCCGCCCGTCGAAAGCCTCACCGGTTCCAGTCCGCCGGCGCGGAACAAAAGCGGCGGGTTGTGCCCGGCGTTAACATACGTTAGAGATTGCCGGGCGCTATCGTACACCGCGTAGAAGAATGTGACATAGCTTCTTGCATCAGTCGAGGCGGACATCAGACGATTCAGGTCTCGGAGCAGGGTGGCTACCAAGTCGCCGCGCAGTGGCGCGTGGCTTTGCAGACGGCCCTGGAGGCTTGCCATCAGGAGCCCCACCGGAATC
>RPQK01000508.1 GCA_003819755.1 Acidobacteriota bacterium
CCCGCGCGCTTCGCTTGCGGTTCTGATGTCTTTCAGAGGGCCGAGCCAGGGAGACCCGGGTGGCGTAGCCGCTTTACCCCTTTACTCCTTTGCCCCTGCGTTGTCCCGGTGTTACCATGACCTTTGTCGTTATTGACCGTTTCCCCCGTTATGCCAAGCCACTACGAGGAAAGTCTACAGAGGGATATCGGCCGGCTCCGGGCCAAGATCGGGGACATGCTCCAGCTCGTTCTCAGGGCGCTGACGGATAGCCTCGAGGCGTTTCTAGAGACCGATCGCCCGAGAGCGTACCTCGTTGTGCTGCGTGATCGGCACATCGACGAACTGGAGAAGGAAATCGACCGGCTTTCCCTGGAATTCATCGTTCGGCAGCAGCCGGTGGCCAGTCATCTTCGTTTCGTGTACGCCAGCATAAAGATCAACCAGGCGCTCGAACGGATCGGAGACTACTGCGAGAGTATCTCCCGGCAGAGCCTGAAGATCATCCATCTGGACGTGCACTTCCTTCACGACCGGTACCGCGAGATGATGAACCTCGCGATTCCGATGCTGCGCGACGCGGTCACGGCGTTCCTCACTCAGGACCTCGAACTGGCCAGAAAGGCGATGCAGAGCGAAAAGGCGGTTGACAACCTTCGTACCGTCATCGGTGCCGAGGTAGCCAAATACCAGCAGGAGGGCCGCATTCCGGTCGAAGCCATCATTCCGCTGCTGACTATCTCGAAGCGCATCGAACGGACCTCGGACCAGGCGGAGAACATTTGCGAGGAAGTCATCTACCTGTGCACCGGTGAGTACGCTAAGCACAAGGGGCGTGAAGTCTTCCGTATCCTGTTCGTCGACGAAGACAACGCCTGCCTCAGTCAAATGGCCGAGGCTATTGGCAATTCTCTGAATCAACCGAGGTTTCTGTTCAGCAGTGCCGGTTTGAAGCCTGCCAGCCCCGATTCCGGGACACTCGAGTTTTTGAAGAAGAAGGGACTGAACGTCTCCCGCCAGTCCAGCAAATCTCTGAATCAGATTCCGAATCTCGAGTTCTACCAGGTGGCGGTTGCCTTTGGAGAGAGTGTTCAGAACCGTCTGAACTTGCCGACCAAGACGGTGGAGCTTGACTGGACGGTTCCTGATCCGTGTGGCGACACCGGCCACGACGCCGATTCCGAAGCCAGATTTGAGGCGGCTTTCCGATACATCGAGACCCATATCCGAGATCTTACCCAGGCCATTCTGGGAGACGATGTCGAACCAACCAGGATCAACGGCTGAAGAACCGACCATGATCGTTTCCCGAGCTCACTTTGTCGGTACGGTTGCCCTAATTCTGGCCGCCTGCTTCTGTCTCCTGTCCGGATGCAGGGAGTCAAGCGAGGCTTCCGGCTCGCGCGCAACCATCCAAAACAAGGGCTCCGACACGATGGTCAACGTCGCCCAAGCCTGGGCGGAGGAGTATCGAAGGGTTCGCCCGGATGTCGACGTGGAGGTTTCGGGAGGCGGTTCCGGGGTCGGTATTGCCGCCCTGATCAAAGGAACAGTCGACATCGCCAATGCCAGCCGCAATATGAAGCCCGAGGAGATGGCCCAGGCGCGTGCGAACACCGGCAAGATGCCGGTCGAACTCATCGTTGGTTATGATGCGCTGGCCGTCTTCGTCCACAAGGATAACCCGCTGGACGAGATTTCCATCGACCAGTTGGCCGGGATCTATTCTGAAAAAGGGACGATCACCCTGTGGTCCCAGCTGGGGGTCCAAATCCCGAACACCCGCCACGACGAGATCGTGCGCATCAGCCGGCAGTCCAGCTCAGGGACATACGAGTTCTTCCGGGAGAAGGTCCTCAGCAAAAAGGATTTCAAGCTCGGTTCCCTCGACATGAACGGCTCGAAGGAAGTCGTGGAGCTCGTCGCCGGGACGCCGACTGCCATCGGATACAGCGGCATGGGCTACGCCTCTGCCGGCGTCAAAATGCTGAAGATCGCCAAAGAACCGGGCAAGCCGGCGGTTGAGCCGACCATGCGGACCACCTTGTCGAAGGAGTACCCCATAGCCCGTTCTCTGCAGGTCTACACGCTTGGCCAGCCCGCCGGAGAGGTCAAGGAGTACATCGAGTGGATGATGGGACCGGACGGGCAGCGAGTCCTCGAAGAGAGCGGATACGTCCCGCTGCCGTCGAAGGCCGGGGGCCGGTAAAGCCACTCACCGGGCGCAGGAAACAAGGGTTGATTTGAAGGAATAAGAATGTCCAGTTCTCCCACTCGCAAACAACGGCAAAGGCCTCGGCGAGCCCTTTGGGCAGTCGCCGGCGAGACGTTGCTGGAATGGATAATCCGGCTGAGCGGGATCAGCGCGATTATCTTCGTACTGGCTATCTTCGTTTTCGTCTTCCGAGAGGCGGCTCCGGTCCTGACCAATGAAGAGTTCAACCTGGTTGAGTTTTTCACCAGCATCGCCTGGTATCCCACATCCGCACAGAACGTGCGTTATGGCACCCTCGCCTTGATCGCGGGCACCTTCAGCGTGACCGCCCTCGCTATGGCTCTGGCCGTCCCCTTCGGCCTCGGCGGGGCGATCTACATCTCCGAATTCTGCCGGCCCAGGACCCGGGAAGTCCTGAAGATCGTCATCGAGCTGCTGGCTGCAGTGCCGAGCGTTGTCTGGGGCTTTATCGGCCTGACGGTCATGAGCCGGTTGTTGGTCGAATACGGCGGTGCGCCCGTTGGCGTGAACATGCTCAACGGCGCGATCATCCTCGCCCTCATGGCGGTTCCGATCATCGTCTCGATTGGGGAGGATGCGCTCAAGGCTGTGCCTGACTCATTCAGGGAAGCGGGGATCGCAATGGGGGCGAGCCGGTGGCAGCTGATTTACCGCGTGTTGCTCCCCGCCGCCAAAAACGGGCTCCTGGCCGCCGTTTTGCTCGGGATCGGGCGGGCCGTCGGAGAAACTATGGCTGTCCTCATGGCGACGGGCCACGCCGTCCAGATCCCTCACGGCATTTTGGATCCTATCCGAACCTTGACCGCCAACGTTGCGGCCGAGCTCGGAGAAGCGCCGGCCGGCTCTCCTCACTACCGGGTTCTGTTCATGACGGGAGTCCTCCTGTTCACCATTACCTTTGTCGTCAACCTGACTGCCGACTTCGTGATTCGAGGCGTCAAGAGGAAATAGGATGGTCACGAACGAGAACAGCCCAGACCAGGCCCGTTTCACGAAGACCCGGTTTGGGCGCAGAACGGAACTGACCGAGCGGATTGCGAAGACCGTCTTCTTTCTGATGTCTGTCGCAATGATTGTTCCCCTCGTCGCGATCATCAGCTACCTCGTGATTCGCGCCTGGCCGTCTCTCAGCCTGGAGTTCGTGCTCGACGTCCCGCGCAAGGGGATGACCCAAGGCGGGATCTGGCCGGCGTTCGTTGGAACTGTCTACCTGGTTTTCATCTCGCTGGCGGTTTCGGCGCCTATCGGGGTGATGGCGGCTGTCTATCTCAACGAATACGCAAAGGACAACTGGCTGAACCGGACGATCAACCTCGCCGTGATCAACTTGGCTGGTGTCCCGAGTATCGTCCATGCACTTTTTGGCTTGGGCGCATTCGTTTACGCGGCCCGTTTCGGCTACTCAATCCTTTCGGCGTCTCTTACGCTGGCGATCATGACGTTGCCGGTGATCATAGCGAGCACGCGAGAGGCGCTGGCCTCCGTCCCGATGAGTTTTCGGGAGGCGTGCTGGAACGTCGGCGCCACCCGTTGGCAGACGATTCGCTCGATCGTTCTTCCGAACTCGATCAGTGGGATCCTGACCGGGGTGATTCTTCAGGTGAGCCGGGCGGCCGGAGAAACTGCACCGATCATGTTTACGGGTGCGGTCTTCTTCAAGTCGATCGAGCGCGGCGACTTGTTTGCCTACAATCTGAACGAGCAGTGCATGGCGCTCTCAATGCACCTTTACACAGTGACCACCCAGGTGCCCAAGGTCGAGGAATCCATTCCGTATGCCACGGCCGTGGTGCTCCTCGGGTCAGTCCTCGTGGTGAATGCGACAGCCATCGCTTTCCGCGTCTGGCTGCGCGCGCGCAAGAAGTGGTGAGCCGGATGCCGGACGAAAAGATCGAAGTTCGAAACCTGAAGCTGTCTTACGGTCCACGAGAGGTACTCCACGGCATCTCCTTCGACGTGTACGAAAACGAGATCTTCGCAGTGATCGGGCCGGCGCAATCAGGGAAGACCTCGTTGCTGCGCTGCATGAATCGAACGATCGATTTTGTGGCGAATGCAAGGGTTTCCGGCACGATCAAGGTGGACGGACAGAACGTGCGTAAGATCGGGCACTCCTTCTTCAAGCGCCTGGCGGGCAAGCGCCCTCCCCGGTTCTCGGACGTATTCGAGTTGCGACGGGCGGTCGGGATGGTGGCGCCGCTCCCTGTCGGCCTGCCGTTGTCGATCTACGACAATGTGGCCTTTGCTCCCCGCGCGTCCGGTTTGACGCGAAGAGCCGACCTTGACGCGATTGTCGAGAAGTGCCTGCGCCAGGCGGCGCTCTGGGATGAAGTGAAGGAGCGGCTGCACAGCCTCGGCACCAAGCTGTCCGGCGGACAGCAGCAGCGGCTGACGATCGCCCGGGCCCTGTCTCACCAGCCCGAGGTCCTGTGCCTGGACGAGTTCTCGATCGCCATCGATCCGGTCACGACAATGCGAATTGAGGATGTGCTCAAGGAACTTCGCAAGGAGATTACGATCATCCTCGTAACCAATCTCACCCAGCAGGCTCGCCGGCTGGCCGATCGGACGATGTTTCTGTGGAATGGCGAAATCGTTGAGCTGGACAGCAACGAGGTGATTTTTTCGGACAGCCCGAAGGACCGGAAGACATACGAATACGTCAATGGCATCTTCGGTTGATTCTATGGACAGGCGCCCATGAGCGAGAGTCGTCAGTACGCCATCGAGACCCGGGATCTGAATCTCTGGTACGGCCATTTCCAGGCCCTGATCAATGTGACCGCGAATCTTCGACACGGCATCATCACCTCTCTGATCGGGCCCTCCGGGTGCGGGAAAACGACTCTCTTGCGCTGCTTCAACCGGGTCAACGAGCGGTACGGTTCCGTCAGGACCACCGGCGAAATCAGGGTGCTCGGGAAGAACATCTACGACCCGGATGTGTCGCTTGTCGAGCTTCGGAAGGCGGTTGGCATGGTTTTTCAGCGGCCCAACCCTCTGCCGATTTCGGTCTATGAAAACGTGGTGTTCGGGCTTCGGCTCCACTCCTCGCGCAAGCAATTGCGCCGGGACGAACTGGACCATGCCGTCGAAAAGGCCCTGACCGAGGTCGGCCTTTGGAAAGACCTGAAGGACCGGTTGGACGTCCGGGCCACCACCCTGCAGCTCGAGCAGCAACAAAAACTATCCATTGCGCGGCTGCTTCCTCTGAAGCCCGACGTCATTCTGATGGATGAGCCAGCTTCGACGTTGGATGTCGAGGGGACCCGGGCGATCGAAGAACTGATGTTCGATCTGCGCGGCCGGTACACCCTCGTGGTCGTCACGCACAACATGGCTCAAGCTCGCCGCGCCAGCGACGAATGCATCTTCATGCTGCTCGGTGAGGTGATCGAGCACCGTCGCACGGAGGACCTGTTCCTGGAACCGCAAAATCCGAAAACCGCTGAGTACATTGAGGGCCGGTACGGCTGAGCCGAATGCCGAATGCTGAATGCGGAGTGCGGAATGCGGAATAAGCCGAGTGCCGAATGCGGAATAAGGGAACAAGAACGAAGAAACGGGTGACCGCCAGCCAACCTGAAGTCTCAAATCGGCAAGCTGACTTATTCTTAATTCCGCATTCCGCATTCCGAATTCCGCATTCGGCACTTTCCGCATTCCGCACTCGGCTTAGCCGTACCGG
>RPQK01000509.1 GCA_003819755.1 Acidobacteriota bacterium
AGGATCGATGGTGGGGGCGGCCCCTTCGAGCCCATGCGCCTCGCCTGGAGCGGGGCAACGGGCGTCCCGCCGCGTCCGCCCCGCCAGCACTACCGATATTGCTAATGGCGCGGGCGGGGGGGGACGCCCCTTGCCCCAGTGCAGGCGAGACGCCTGCGCTCCCAGGGGACGCCCCCACTCTCGATTCTTATTTTAGCTTTGCTCCCAAATTCCATGGAAACAGCGATCAGGCCGACGAGAACGAGCACGAGTTTCTGTTGTCAGCGACGGGACCCCGATCCCCAGGTCAAATCCGTGTTCGTCCGTGTTGTTTGTGAGAGAATCGGCGTTGTCAAAGAGGTTCCTTGAAGGTTGCTCTGATTAACCCACCCATTTACGATTTCGCGGCCTACGATTTTTGGCTGCGGCCCTATGGGCTGCTCCAGGTTGGCGGCTCGTTCTGTGGCAGGGCGGAATTGTTTCTTTTTGACTATCTTGATCGTCACGATCCCGCCTGGCCGCAAAGACGTTCCGATCGGTGGGGGCGGGGGAAGTTTCGATCGGAGGTTGTCCCCAAACCGCCTGCTTTCTCACGCATCCGTCGAAAATACAAGCGATACGGGTTGCCTCGATCGGCATTTCTCGATTTTCTCGACAAGCACGGGCCGTTAGATCTCGCGCTGATTCAGACGGGGATGACTTATTGGTACCTGGGAGTCAAGGAGGTCCTGGACGACCTGAAGCAGTTTGCACCGCGGTGCCGGACAGTGCTGGGTGGCAGCTACGCAACCTTATGCGAGACGCATGCCTGGAGCCTGGGGCCTGATCTTGTTATCTCCCGGGACCAGCTCGCCCCGCTGTGGGATTTGGCGGGCATCCGTCCACCTGACGACAGCCTGCCATTCTGGACCGGGTACCCGCGACTCGATACCGGGGCTCTGAAGCTGACTGACGGCTGTCCGTTCAGCTGCACGTACTGCTCGGTCCCGATGGTCGGACCGGAGTTCAAACCCCGTCCTCTCGAGCGGTGCTGGAGGGAGTTAAGTCTCCTCCTAGAGTGCGGGGCGCGGAATATCGTCTTGTACGACGATGCTCTTCTGTTTTGTCCGCACGCCGTCCTGGTACCTTTGCTTGAAAGGGTTATCGACCGGGGACTTGATTTGGCCTTTCATACCCCTAACGCCATGAACGCCCGTTTTGTTACTGCCGAGCTGGCCGGGTTGATGGTTAGAGCGGGGTTCAAATCCTTCTACCTGGGGCTTGAGAGTGACTCGACGGTCTGGCACAGCGAGAGTGGTCGGAAAGTTTATGCGGAGGAGTTCCAGGCGGCCGTCGGACGCCTGATCGATGCCGGAGCTGCGCCCGAGGAGGTCTGCGCGTACATTCTGCTCGGTCATCCGCGTTCGGGCGGGCAGGAGGTGGAGTCCTCGCTGCGCTTTGCCCATTCATTGGGCGTCCGAAGCATGCTCGCCGAATTTTCGCCGATCCCCGGGACACCTGACGGCGAGCTGTGCCGGCAGCTCGTCGATTTGAACGAACCGCTCTGGCACAACAACACGCTTTTCCCGATCGTGCTGCTTGGCGAGCGCACAGTGCTGCGTCTGAAGGATCTGTGTCGGGAATTGAACGCGAGCTGAAAGCTGACGGCTGACGGCTGACGGCTGACGGCTGACCGCTGACCGTTGACCGCTGACCTCTGTCAGCGGTCAGCGGTCAGCCGTCAGCGCGGTTTCTGGGCCTCGCCGGTCAGCGGGACGAAGCGCACGGGCAAGACTTCCTCCCTGACGAACTTGCCTGATTTCCTGGTCACGACTGTTAAGGATTGCACGTCTCCGATTTCTCCCACCGGCATGATCAGTTTGCCCCCTTCCGCCATTTGATCGAGCAGTGGTTGCGGGATCTGCCCGGCGGCCGCGGTCACCAGGATCGAATGAAACGGCGCCTTCTCCGGCCAACCGCGGTAACCATCCCCGGTTCGCACGGTAACGTTCTTGTACCCTAACCTCTCCAGTGTCTCCCCGGCTCGCTCCGCAAGCGGGGCGACAATCTCGATGGTATACACCTCGCCAGTCAGTTCCGCCAACACAGCCGCCTGATAACCGGAGCCGGTACCGACCTCCAGGATTCGCTGGCCTCGCCTGGGAGCCGCAAGTTCCGTCATCAGCGCAACAATGTAGGGCTGGGAGATCGTTTGCCCTTCACCTATCGGGAGCGGCGTATCCGAGTAGGCATAGTCCCTCATGCCGGCCGGGATGAACTCATGGCGGGGGACTTTCGCCATCGCCTCCAAAACTTCGGTATTCTGGATTCCACGAGCCCTTATCTGGGAGTTCACCATGTGGCGACGCTCGCTCTGAAAGTCCCGTTGTTCCGGCGTCCCTTTCGTCGGAGGGGAGGTGTGCCGGCAATCCGAGAAGCCAAGCGTCAGGCAGGCGGCAAAGCCAGCCGTGACAAGCCAGCCCGGTGTGGTCATGAGGGTATTTTATGCCAAAACGGGGCGTCCCCGACTCAGGCGACCCGCTTCTTCCTCTGGTAATTGCGAGCCAGCTCTACGAAGATGCCGAGGTCACGATCCAAGTCCCCGGCGACGCCGTCGAAGTAGAAGGTCCGGATAGGAAGGCCGTCCAGATCCCGGCTGACGTGCGGATAGATCGCCTCACAGATGATCCCGTTCATGCAGGTGAAAGGACTGATGTCGATGATCCCGTGCGCACCCTTCTTGTGCAGGTAAACCGTTTTGCCGACGTTCAGAACCATCTCGCCGAGCGAGCCCCTGGGAGGCAGGTAGGGTTCGCTGTACTGGAGGAGCTCTTCGATGGTGGACGGCTCCTCATAGCCTTTCAGGTCTTCGTGCAGAGGCTTCCTCAGCTGGTGCTCGTCGTGGCGCTGCACCCAGTTGGTTATCCGGTTCTTCAGCATGGCTTTGGAAAGGCGTTGCCCGATCCTTACCAGGTTGTGCCGCTCCTGGCTGGCAGTGTAGAGGATCCACTCGCAAAGGTCGGAGATCCAACCCTCGCCGCCGTGCTCCTCGAGTCTCTCGATCAGGTTCTCATTACTGAAGAAATGGTGACGGCAGAAGATTTCTCCGACGATTCCGATCAAGGGCCTTTTTTCGCTGCGGTTGACCGGCACTGCCCGGAAGCGGTCCCGGGCTTTAGTCATAACCTCGATCAGCCGCTTCATGCGTTCGCCGTGATCGGAACGAACAGACAAGGCTTCGCAAACAGCGCGTAGTGATTGTTCGTACACCTCTCTGGTGTCGCCCCGGCGAGTTTCATAGGGTCGAGTTTTTAGAAGGAGCTTCTGGAGCAGGTCCGAGACAACAAAAGCCCGCCAGGCCGTCCGCGTGAAGGTACTGTCACCGATGCCCTGATAAGCGTTCTTGCTGCTTGGCGAGAAAATCATGACGTCAGCGTAGCCCAGCTGACGCATGACCTTCTCAATGTACCCCTCATACTGGCCGAAGCGGCAAGGACCGCCGGAAGTCGGCATGAAGAACGCCGCCTTCTTGGGATCAAATTGCGGCCGATTAACAATCTTGAGAAAATCGCCGAGAGTGATGCGTTCGGGCAGGCACTCATCACCTGAGGTGAAACGGCTTCCGAGCTCAAGGGTTTCCGCGTCCGAGTCGGGGGCGGGTTCCGCGTCGAGTCCCACTGAACGGAAAGCCGCCGCCACGCACCGCGTGGCCCCGTATGACATCTGTGGGAGATAAATCGTCCGCCCGATTAGAGTTTGCTGTTCGTTCATAGGAAAAAAGTTCACCGTTCACCGTTCACCGTTCAGCGTTCGGGGTTCGACACCTGTTCGTTCTTGTGCTTACCCCGCTGACTTGCCGACAGGTATTTGACAAAACCGCCGATCACGGAGCGAGTACGCGCTGCATGGTCATAGGCATCACGAAACTCGGTTGTCGAAATGTAGCTCATGTCCAACGCCAGGTAGAGCTGACTTTGCACTTCCGTGCAGGATCTCTTTGCATACCTCAGAAAGCGAACGAATTCCACGTTCGTCCCCGAGTCGAAACCCTCTGCTATATTGTGCATGGATGACCCTGCGGCATCCTGAATTTGTGTCCTCAGGCCGAAATCTCGGTAGAACTTCTCATTTCGGGTCAGATCATAGATCTTCCGGGTAAGCGTTCTGGCTAGCTGCCATGCCTCGATATCCTCGAATCGTTCCAGTTTCATCTGCTTAGCTCCTCAACGCCGAACGCTCAACGGTGAACGCTGAACGGTGAACGCTGAACGCTACTGCCTCTTCCACCACCTCAGAAACCCCTTGCTGTCGAGGTAGGCTTCACAGCGTGTCATGAAGCCGGCATCGTTGGAATGGCCGTCAAATTGAAGAGTAAGGAACGGCTTGCCGGCCGCGTCTTCGACGTAATGCTTGATATACGAATCCGGGCCGCATTTGAAGTTTGTGATGTAGATGATGTGCAGGTTCGGGTAGCGGGCAGCCACCCGGCAGGCCTGAAGGATTTTTCGGCCGTAATTCCAATACATGTTCGGGTTGATCTCGCGGATGTCCACCCCCTCTATGGGCAAAAATTCCATGGGAATCACATTCACGCCATAGTAATCGCGCAGCTTTCGCGGCACGTCGAGATTCGCCCCGCTGTCGTTGATGTTGTAGGGGCGGCCGACCAGCACGATACCCAAGCCGCCCGTCTCCTGTAACTGGGTGATTACCCGCTCGCCTGCCTGAAGCAGAGCCGCGCGGAATCGGCTTTGGGCTTCATAGCCGGCTTCCACGGCCCGGTTGGCCTGTTTCCCGCGCGCCCCAAACCGACGGGCTAAAGGCGCCAGTTCCTGCTTCACATACTCCATACCCTGACGAAAGTGGACGGTGGGCTTGATGATCTTGCCCGGGTGATCCTCCATGATTGGGGCATGATCGATAACGAAGGGGAGGGTCTGCGCCCAGGGGCAGAGATGCGAGTTCACCTCGGGAAACTCGGTCTCGCCGTCGATAACGTTCGGAAGGAAGACGAAGTCCACCCCGTTCTTTAACAGCGCACGGACGTGCCCGTGTGCGACCTTGATCGGGAAACAGGGCTCCGCTACGACGGCGTCCAAGCCCTCGTTGATAATGATCCGGTTGGTCTTGGGGGAGGGCTGAAGCGTGAAACCGAGCGTCTTCCAGAAGGCATTCCAGAAGGGAAACTGCTCGTAGAAATACATGCTTCTGGGGTACCCGATCACAGCCGTTTGCTTGTGACCGTCCGTCTCGTGGCCGTTGGCCATCAGCTTTTCCCTGAGGGAAAGCAGGTCTTCGATGACCGCCTTCTGGTTGCTCTTGGCTCGTTGGCGGAACTGGTCGGAGCACTTGTCGCCCCAGAAGGTGTGCTCACCCTCCACCGTGAATTCCTGAATGTCGCAAAAGTTCGAGCAGGCCTTGCAGGTGAACTCCCGAAGTGAATAGTCGATGGCCTCGAGGCTGTAGCCGCGGAAAGTGGTCTCAGCCTTGGTGGCCTCCATTTTTTCCCTGGCCAGCAGAGCCATTCCGATTGCCCCGATAACCCCGTTGTAGGGCGGAACGATGATCTCCGTGTTCAGGATCGTGGAAAAAGCCGCTGCGACGGAGTCGTTGTAGGCGGTTCCTCCCTGGAAGTAAACAGTGCTTCCAATACGGCGACCACGGACCACGCGATTCAGGTAGTTGTACGCAATGGAATAGGCCAGACCGGCCGTCAGGTCCTTTTTGGAGGCGCCTTGCTGCAGGTACGGGGTGATGTCCTTTTCCATGAAAACCGTGCAGCGTTCGCCCAGGCGTATCGGGGAAGTGGAACCGAGCGCGAGGTCCGAGAACTCGCCCTTGATTTCGATCCCCATCCTTTCCGCCTGTTCCTCCAGAAAGGAACCCGTGCCTGCCGCGCAGGCCTCGTTCATTGTGAAGTCGACGACAATGC
>RPQK01000510.1 GCA_003819755.1 Acidobacteriota bacterium
AGGAACCCCGAAACCTACGACGCCGATGACGGATCCGTCGTCGACTGGTGACGGGTGGCGTTTCTGCAGGGGGGTTTGCCGAAATGCGCCCCGATGGGCGCCCAGAGTGCGGCCGGCCAAGGACACGGTTAGAAGATCTTGTCCTTGAGGTCTTTGAGGTCCTTGAGGTCCTTCCCGACTTTCCGTCACAATAGCGAGCACAATTGCGGAGGAGGGGGCAGCGTGGTTCTCGTGGGGCTCATAGTACTGTGTTTAAGCGCTTCAATCGGAATATCGCAGATCGATGCCGGTACAATCGGCAAGCAGCCGGCTTACTCCGTCTACAAGACCTGGGCCGCCATGGACCAGGCGACCGACGCGAAGTACGCAACCGTGCATCGCATATCGGGCACCGATGGATACACCGGGTTCTGGTTCTTCGGCGCCGCGCAGTTCGATGTTTCGAACCGCTACGCGCTCGCCATGACGGTTTATTGCAAGGACCGCGACGTCACGAAGGAAGACGTGGGGGACATCGGCTACTTCGATCTGCAGAACGGGAACCAGTGGACCAGCATCGGGACGACCACCGCGTGGAACTGGCAACAGGGTTGCCGGCTGCAGTGGCGCCTGAATTCCGACGAGATTGTCTGGAACGATCGCGCGAGCGACAACTCCCACTTCATCACGAAGCTTTATAACCTCAAGACGAAGGCAACGCGAACGCTCCCCCGGCCCGTGTATCACATCTCGCCCGACGGCAAGATCGCCACTTCCGAAGACTTCCAGAGGATCAAATGGGCCGGATGCAATTACGTCGGGATCCCGGACCCCTATGCAGGCGTGAATACTCCGGCCGGTACCGGTATCTGGACTGTAGACATGGAGACGGGGGAGAGTAAGCTCGTCATGAGCCTCGAGAAGATGGCCGGCATCGTTCGGCCGGAAGGCTGGCCTTCTTCCTACGGCGAGCTCTACATCTTCCGCTCGGACTGGAACACGACCGGCTCACGCTTCGTCACGTACTTGAGGTCCAGCCAAGGGAATTTTGGGGCCAAGGCCTACACCATGAAGGCCGACGGATCGGACGTTCAGTTCTTTTATGACGAGCCGAGCCACTATGGCTGGCGTGACGACATGACTCTCGCTGAAGGCAAAGAATGGTGCACCGTCAACGATGATGGGAGCGGCCGCAAGTACACGCTCCCGGGTGCCGCAGGTCGAAATCCAGATGTGACCTGGATCGGCACGGACTGGATCCTCGCGGACAGCTATCCGACGAGCGAGGATTACCAGCATGTCTACCTGTTTCACGTTCCGACCGCATCGTTCATCCCGATCGTGAAATGGAAAAACACCGCACCGAGGGGAAGTTACCGGGTCGACTTCCACATCCGGCCTAGCCGCAGAGGGCGCATCGTCTGCTGGGATTCATCGGTCAGCGGTGGCCGCCAGATGTATTACGCGGACATTGGCTTCATCCTCGATAACCCGCCCAACAAGTAGTGCGGTGACAGGTCAGAGGGGTGTGGAAGAATCGAATTTGCCGGCAACTTCGATTCTTCCACACCTTCATCTCAATCGAACCCTGATGATACGGTACCCACCGAAGTGGTCCTGGTCCCCCCACCAGTGCGTACAGGGCATCGCCGTGAAAGACCAGATCCCGTGAGCGACTGTTCAACCAGATCTTGAAGACGCCGGTACCTATTCATAGTGCAGGCACTCGATCGCGTTGAGGCGGGAAGCCTTGACTGCTGGCCACACTCCGAATATCACTCCCACCAGCAACGAGACGGTGAATCCGGTGATGACCGCCCACATCGGAACCTGGGCCGGAAGGGAAGGCAGGAAGAGAATGATGATACAACTGACCATAATCGCCAGGAGAATGCCGAAAAGGCCGCCAACAGTGGTCATCGTCACGGCTTCGAACAGAAACTGAAACGTGATGTCCTGCCGCTTGGCCCCTACCGCTTTTCTAATGCCGATCTCCCGAGTTCGCTCGGTGACCGAAACCAGCATGATGTTCATGACTCCGATACCGCCCACGAGAAGCGCTATACCCGAGATCGCGATGGCGATGATCCCGATGGAGGAAGTTATGGCGTTGAACTGCTCCACCAATTTGTCTGCAGTCGTTAAGTCGAAATCATTCGGTTTATCGAATCGGACGTTGCGCTGGCGGCGCAGAATGGCCTCTGTCTGGTCCAGCGCCGGGCCCAACTGTCCCTGGTTGGCCCGGATCAGGATGAACAACCAGTCGCTTCTCGGGCTGATTTTGCGGAGGGTCCTATACGGTATCAGAACGATGTTGTCTTCTGAGTTCTCGCCCGTGAAACTGCCTTTACGCTTCTCCAGCACGCCGATCACGGTGAACTTGTGGCCTCCCACTTGAATCGTTCTCCCTGCTACCGTGCCTGTGTTCGGAAACAGAGCTTCGACGACGCTGCCGCCGATCACACAGACCTGTGCCCGCCTGAGGTCTTCCGCTTCACCGAAGAACCTCCCCTCGCTCAGGATCATCTTCGTGACCTCGACATAAGTCGGGGAGACCCCCCTGATTCGGCCCTGCTTGTAAGTTTCCGAACCATACTTGATGATGGGTGCCAGGCCGAACAAGACGCCTTCCCAGGTGATCTCCCGCACGGCGTCGCTCCCCGCCTTGATCGCCAGCGCGTCTTCAACGCGCAGACGCCTGCGGGTCCACTCGCGCCGATCACCCGTGGCGCTCAGGTGAAAGGCGCGGATATTGTCCGTTCCGAACTCCTCGATCCGGCTGATGATTTGTTGCCTCATGCCCGTGAGGAGCGAGGCAATGACGATGACGGTCATGACTCCGATGATGACGCCGAGAATTGTGAGGAGGCTTCTGAGCTTGTGTCCCCGGAGGCTCGCGAGGCCCATCATGATGTTTTCGAGGTACTGGTTCTTGTTCATCGGGGTGGAAAAAGGCCGGCAGTTTGCGCCAATCTGGGTCGTATCGCCCCTAAATGATACGTTTCAGGGCGGCTTTTAGTTCTCGAAAATAAACAACTTAGAGGAGGGCTTCAGGGCGTTTTGCCAATCTGCCTTAAGCCCCGAATTTTCTTTCGTAGATTTCTTCGGTCGAGCGTTATAGCTAGCGGAGGGAAGACAAGGCTTCGATCTCACGGTCCCAGCTGGAGATGGGACCCACGGGTTGCCGGTAAACTCGATATTCTCACCCCTCCTCACCGCAGCCTGGCGTCTTGCGCGGTTCTTTTAAAGCTACCCTCGCTCCACGGCCAGGTCGACAATCCGGTTTACCAGATCTGGATAGTTTAGCCCCTGTTCTCTGGCCGCCAGCGCCAGTTCGCCCTTGGGATCGAGGTGAGGGTTGGGGTTGGCCTCGATGATGAAGTATTCCCACTTGTCGGACGGGCCCCGAGGGGTGCGCCTGCCTGGGGGGCGCAGACGCATATCGACGCGCGCATAGTCGCGGACTCTAAGCGCGCGAAAAGCGTCCAATGACACTTGCCTGATACGTGTCACAACCTCTTCCGGTATGTCAGTCGGGAAGACCTGGGGTGCCTTGTATTCGGGTGACTCCTTGTCCCACTTAGCCTCGGCCGATGCGATCTTGGGAAGGTGATCAGGCACGGCCGAAAAATCCCATTCGAGAATGGGCAGCACTCCTGCCGTCTCGTTGCCGAGAATGCCGACGTAGATTTCTCGCCCTTCGATGTATTCCTCAACAAGAGCCGGGGAACCGCACTCGTTGTGAACGAAGGACACACGCTCCTTCAGCTCACCGAAATCGTTGACTATCGAGTTGCGGTCGATCCCCACCGACCCGTCCTGATTGAGAGGTTTGACGAAAAGCGGGAAGTCCAGGTCCGAGGTCCATTCACCCGGTTGCTCACGCAAAACCGTGAATTTCGGGTACCTGATGCCGTGGTAATGCAACAGTGTCTTCGACAACGCTTTATCCTGCGCCAGAGTGAGGCCGAGGGCCGATGAACCGGTGAACTGCTTCCCCATCAGCTCGAGCAACGCGACCACATGCTGTTCATGCTGCGCAACGCCCCCCAGTGATTCGCACAGATTAAAGACCAGTTCACTCTCATCTCTCGCAATAGTGGTGACCAGGCTGCGCAGGTCTGTGCCGGCCGCGAGAAGACTGACTTTATGGCCCCTTTCTTCCAGGGCCTTGGCTACGCTTTTATAGGTGAGAGCGAAATCATCCCCTTTGGCTGTCGCCCGGGCCTTTTCCCGGTCCTCAATTGCGTCGTAAAGCACAGTGATCTTGAGTTTTCCATTCAATTCCATACGTCCTCAGCTGCTTTACTTGATGACGAAGTCGCCTTTGTAGAGCTTGTTCATCGCCAGGGTGGTTGCGTAGGCCACGATCTCGAGCAGCACATCGGTGCTTTTTCGCGGATCCACCCAGAGATTCAGGCTTTTCGTACGTTCAATGAAGTGATTAACCAGGCCGCGCACCACCGCATCATTCAGACCCGTCCAGTAGTTGATCTTCCACACCAGGGTGCGACGATGTCGCGTGAGGAACTTGTCGGCCGCCAGCCATTCTGACTCCTTCCCCTTCGGCGCTTTCTGCTCAAAAATGTCCTTCAAATCACCGTCAAAATAGGCCGGAACTTTAACCGGCTGATGACCGAAACGCTGGTAGTGTTCCGCGAGGGAATAGGAAAGGTCTTCTACATAGTCGGGAACCGCCACCTTCGGCCGGGACTTTCCAAGCTTCTTGGCCGCTCGGTCAACGTACAGGAGCTTCTTGTAGCAGCCCCACTCTTTGTAGTACTCGCGCCAGTTGGAATCAGGCGATAGCCAAACCGCGAAAGTCTCCGCAAAATCCTCGTCCGGATGTTTCTGCGCGTACCAGCCTGGTATGTGTCGAACATAATTGCGCGAGAACGGATTCGGCTGATAGTCGTCCCGATAAGGGCGGGAGTAAGGCCCAAAAACGTCGTGCCATTCTTCGGTTTCGTAGAGTCTGTAAGCGTAGTTGAACGCATGCCCGGCCTCATGGCGCAGGTAACTGAGGATTTCTTTCTCGGTCTTGGCCTCAATCATCTCCATCATCTCTTCCTCGATTCGCGAGAGACGCTCGTCCGCGAGGAAGAACGGGATTCCGATAGCGGGTACCCCTTCCGGGCATCCCCACTCGTCGGCGAGGAAGACCGGAGGCTTCAATTCGAGGCCCGCACTTTGCAGCTCGTCGTACAGCTGGAGCACGATCTTCTCGAGGGGGCTTCCCTCGAGCTTGAGGCCCATTTCGCTGATTTTTTTCTCGAGAAGTCCCTGGCGTTCGACGGTCCAGTCCTCCGCCGCCTCCGACACCTCGAAGTGAGTTTTCTTACCGAGAGGCATGAGATCCGCTTTCTCGATGTTAGCGTTATTGATCCGGAAACAGAAGGGCGGGCCGGTGAATGGCGCCGGTGCCCTGAACGGGGTGTTCCCCAAATCGCCACGGGTGCCAGACCACCATTTTGAAGCGCGGCGGCGGAAGGAGTCCGATGTCTCATTGCCCCTGGACTCGGTCCCTTCGGAGTGTGGGGGCAGGAGGTAGCCATGGCTGCACTTTAGGGGCTGGCTACTTCCTCACGCCGGAGGCGTGAGGAAGTAGCCACTGCACTGCTCCGAAAATGGGGCGTCCCGCCCCGTCCGCGCCCCTCGCAAGGCCGATGGTGCGGACAGCGCGGACGGGGCGGGACGCCCCTTGCCCCAGTGCAGGCGAGACGCCTGCGCTCCCAGGGGACGCCCCCAATCTCGATTTTTATTTTCGCCCTTGTGTCCTGAACGGTTTGTTCCCCAAATCGCCACGGGTGGCGGACCACCATTTTGAAGCGCGGCGGCGGAAGGAGTCCGATGTCTCATTGCCCCTGCACTCGGTCCTTTCGGAGTGTGGGGGCAG
>RPQK01000511.1 GCA_003819755.1 Acidobacteriota bacterium
GCCTCTCGTCGGTTCAAAAGAGAACGCATAAAGTTCTTATTTGACTGCAACACAGGCCAGGGTCGCAAGCCCAGCGCACGAAAAGCCAGGTGGCCGTTGAATCCGCTCAGGCCAGCCGGCCGTACCGACTCCGAAAATAGACCAGCGCCCCCTCTGCCTGTGCCTCCGGCTGCAACTCACAGGCTTTAACGCGGCCAAGGAAAATCGTATGGTCCCCGCCCGGATACAGGTCGACTATTTCGCACTCCAGGGTTGCCAGGCTCCCCGCAATGAGCGGGACACCTGTCGCTCCTTCAAAATACGCCCCCTCGGACCGATCCAATCCTCGACGCGCGAAATAGCGCGAAACTTCCTCCTGATCCTCCGCCAGGATGCTGACTCCAAAAACGTTTCCAGGAGCAAAGGCTGCGAATCCAGCCAGCCGATTGTCGAGGCAGATGAGGACAAGAAGCGGATCGAGGGAGACGGAAGCGAATGAGTTGACCGTGATCCCGTAAATCTGGCCTTCTGGAGTGACAGCGGTGACAACCGTAATTCCGGTTGCAAAGTGGCTCATCACGCGCCGGTACTGGTCTGATGTCGGCCCGCTCGGTTCTTCTGCCATTGTAGCCAGTGTACGGGCGAAGTCCTTTCAGATCAACGGGGTCGGAAAATACGGCCGCTCGGCCCTGCCCTGTTTCAGGCGAAGCCGGGTTGGTATCATGGGACCACGTATGAGCAAGACCCTGAGCAAAACCATTGAATCACTGAATCCGGCAACCGAGGAAACGATTGCCGTTTACGAACTGGCAGATGAAGGCGAGATCGACCGCGTGCTTGGTCGGGCCGAGCGGGCCTTTGGCGCCTGGAGACGAGTTCATCTCCCCGAGCGCCAAAAGCGCATGCGCGCGCTGGCGGCCGTGTTGAGGGAGAAAAAGAGTGAACTGGCAGCGGTGATCACATCTGAGATGGGCAAACCCATCGTCGAGTCCGAGGCGGAAATCGAGAAGTGCGCCTGGAACTGCGACTGGTACTCGGAAAACGCCGCAGACCTCCTTGCCAACCGCCCGGCTCCCTCGGCCGCGTCCGACAGCTACATCCAGTTTCTCCCGCTTGGGACCGTACTGGCTATCATGCCGTGGAACTTTCCCTTCTGGCAGGTTTACCGTTTCGCGGCGCCCGCCCTGATGGCCGGAAATACGGCGGTCCTGAAGCACGCCTCGAACGTTTCCGGATGCAGCCTGAGCATCGCCGAGACTTTCCGCGACGCCGGGTTTCCGGAGGGCGTGTTTCAATCCATTCTGGTACCCGGTTCCGCAGTGTCTCGACTGATTCAAGACAATCGAATCGCGGCGGTGACACTGACAGGCAGCGAGGGCGCCGGCAGTCAGGTCGGGGCGGAAGCCGGCCGTGTAATCAAAAAGACTGTGCTCGAGTTGGGCGGATCGGACCCGTTCATAGTTCTTGCCGACGCTGATCTGGAGACAACCGTGAAAACTGCGGTAAAAGCACGGTTTCAGAACACCGGCCAGAGTTGTATCGCGGCCAAGAGATTCATCGTTGTTGAGAGTGTCTTCGCGGAATTCTCCCGCCGGTTTGCCGAGATGGTGGAACGCCTGCGTATTGGCCCGCCCACCGATCGGGTGACGCAGATCGGACCGCTTGCTCGCAACGATCTGCGAGAGGGGATAGAGAAACAGGTTGAAGCGTCGGTCGGACAGGGGGCCGAGGTCCTGGTCGGCGGCCATCGCATCGCGGGAAAGGGCTTCTTCTACGCCCCGACCGTCCTGACTGACGTCGTCCCGTCGATGACTGCCGGTTGTGAGGAGGTGTTCGGCCCGGTGGCCGCTCTGATGAAGGTCCGGGATGAAGAAGAAGCGATCAGGGTCGCGAACGACTCCCCCTTCGGGCTGGGTTCCAGCCTGTGGACGACAGATCTTGAAAAGGCGCGGCGGCTGGCCCGCCAGATTGAGGCGGGGCAGGTCTTCGTCAACGGGATGGTGGCATCCGACCCCCGGCTGCCCTTCGGGGGAGTCAAGAAGTCGGGCTACGGACGCGAGCTCTCGGATTTCGGCATTCGAGAGTTTGTGAATATTCAGACGGTGTGGATCAAGTAGGTAGGGTATCCACGAATTACACCAATTGACACGGACCAGAGGTTGCCAATCAGTCAGTTGGCAACGCCTGGTTCGTGTCAATCGGTGTAATTCGTGGATACCCTCCCTACTGCACCTCCACCATTCTCGCTTGCAGTATCCCCTTGTCCGCCTCATCCTGGATAAAGGCAACAACCGCCAGTTTCTTGGGGTTCAGCTCGTGCTTTTTCTCGCTGAACGTGATTTTCCCGTGCCGGCCGTTGATCTCGTAATCGTCCAGATAGGCCTTTAGCTCGGTAGAGATCTGGGCCAAATCGAAGACATGCTGAAAACGGCCTTGGGCCGCCGGGAGTCCTGTACCTTTCTCGCCCGCCAGGCTGCGCACGACCATGGGATGGAATCGAATCCCGTTCTCGCCCGTGTAGCGCACCTCTTCCTCGACGAGCGCGAGATGAAGCTTCAGCTTGGGTGATTTTTTCGCAATCTTGTTGATATTCCCGGCGACGCGGACCTGGCTTTCCCGCAGTTCGGCCGTTAATTCCAGCTTGGCCTCCTGGGGCACGACCATTCGTTCCTTGACGACAGGTTCGATACGCTTAAAAGCCCCCTGACTTTCAGTGCGCGGCCCTCCCCCCTTGATTTCCTTCACGCCGTCAAAACGCATGGTGGGGACCGAGCCTATGCCGTAATACTGTCTGCGCGCGTCCGTGAGAGGCCCAGCAAGAGGGTCCGGCCGTGGAATGTGAACGTGATACATCAGCACCACGAGCTCATCATGGTCGTACTTCTGCATAGCCGCCTCAAAAGCCAGGTCAGCGGCGACACAGGGCGGGCAACCGGAACCAGTGAAGATCTCGGCCAGGACTCTGCGGCCGCCCCGCTTGGGCAGAGTCTCCTTGGTGCCCGGGTCGAACGGGATTGGGTAGGTTTTCCTGTAAAGGGAATCAAGGTCCTTCTCGAGTCGTTCGAGGTTCCCGTGTTTCTTGAGGTATTGAGTGTGCAGGCGTTCCCGCTCGTCTTTCTTCAAAGGCCCTGCCGCCGCCGCTTGGAGCATCAGCTCGAGTGCTGCGGTTTCGTCGCCTCGCTTCTCGGCAACGGAGGCGAGGGCAAAAAGCTGCCCGGCGGACGGGGTAAATCCCGAGGCACGTGCTTCCTTCAACGAGGCTTCACCCTCCTCGGTCTTGCCCGCCTTAATAAGAATCTGGCCGATTGTCGCCTTCACGCGGGCCTGGAATGTCTTGAACCTGCCCTGAACCTCGGCTTCGTCCGATTTGTTCCCGGGTTCAGACTCGAGCAGCTTCTTCTTGTATGTCGCAAAATCGACGTTCAGTCCTTTCCGCGCCATTTCCTCCGCTTCAGGGAGGTAACCAACATCCATAAGACGGCCGGCAAGGTCATAGTGAACACCGACCCAGGTTTCGGTCGCCTCGATTACCTGAACCTGACCGAGGATTTCCTCCTTTTTGGGGGGAGTCTCTTTGACGAGAGCATCAAGGATTCGGTAGCGGGCCGAAAGAACCGACTTGCTGGCAGGAAAGTCGGCGATGAATTTCCGAAGAGCGTTCAGTTGCTCCGCTGGGTCCTTGATCTTCGAAATCTCCTGGTACAGTTTCACGTCGGCAGGCGGTTCCTCGCCGGCCGGCTTCTCCTGGGCAGCGACGGCCCCGAAATGCACCAAAATTAATAAACCGAGCAGGCGAGACGAGATTCTCCGCATTCAATCCTCCACGTTCCGAGCTAACCGAGGTAGGCAGTTTAACCGATTTATGCCACGAATGACGCAACGAAGGTGCGGCGTACACTTCTCTGTAACAAAACCGGCTGAGTCTGGCCCCGTCTCCCCCTTCTCCCCTCACACTTGCCAACTCCTCTCGAGATTCTCTACCATTGACCCCTTGGAACCAAAGACCATACAGGGCCCTCGGCTTGGGATCGTCACCCCGCTAGCCAACGAAGAGACGACGGTCGATGAATTCCTGGATCGCGTCCTCCGACAAATCGATGCCCGGGACCGGGTTTTTTGCGTGCTTGACCGGGCCAGCCGCGATTCAACGAGACAACGGATAGAGTCCCGAAGCGCGGTGGAGCCGAGGATCAGGCTGGTTTGGGCGCCCGAGAACCGGTGCGTAGTCGATGCTTACTTCCGCGGCTATCGCGAGGCGGTCGAGGCCGGCTGCACCTGGATTCTCGAAATGGACGGCGGGCTGAGCCACCCACCCGAGTTGATCCCCCGCTTCATCGAGGCCATGGAAAGCGGCGTTGACTTTGCTCCCGGTAGCCGTTTCTGCCCCGGCGGCTCATATTCGGGCCGATGGTCCCGTTACCTGCTCAGCAAAGGTGGAACGGTCATCGCCAATCTTCTGCTCGGCACCCGCATGCATGACATGACAAGTGGGTTCGAATGTTTCAGCCGGGATGCCATGGAGTACGTTCTCGAGAAAGGCGTCGAAAGCCGCGGGCACTTCTTCCAGACCGAAATCCGCTACCGGCTGAAGGATTGGGCTTGGCGAGAGGTCCCGATCGACTATTCGTGTCCGAGCAAGAGCGTCGGCGGATCACAGATCAAAGAGTCGTTCCGGATTCTTTGGAAGTTGTATCAATCCAAGGACGAGAGTACGAAAGGGTAACACCGTGACCGATGCTTTCTGCTGTGTCGTGACCACCATACAGCCGCCCAACACCGCTATGCGCCAGCTGACCGAGAAACTGGAAACTCACGGTGGCCGGCTGATCGTGATCGGCGACAAGAAGGGCCCCCAGGGCTTCGACCTGCCCCGCACCGTCTTCCATCCCTTAAACGGACAGCTGAAAATGGCACACGAGCTTGCCCACAAGCTCCCGACCGGGCACTACGCGCGGAAGAATCTAGGCTATCTGGAGGCTATCGGCTCAGGCTCGCCTGCGATTTTCGAAACCGACGACGACAACGCGCCTCTTGAGACCTGGACGCCCAGAGATTTGGAGCAGCCGGCGGAGATGTGGCGCCGTCAAGGCTGGTTCAATGTTTACGCCCTGTTCTCGACTGACTTCCTGTGGCCGCGCGGCTTTCCTCTTGATCTCGTGCGTGCTGATTCTTCTACCGTCTCCTCCAGGCCCGAATCATCCCTTACTGCTCCGATACAGCAGGGCCTCGTCAATGGGTCGGCCGATGTGGATGCTGTGTGGCGGCTGCTCCTTGACCGCCAGATCGAGTTCAGCCAGCGAACCGCTGTCATGCTGGCGCCCGGAACGTGGTGCCCTTTTAACAGCCAGTGCACCTGGTGGTGGCCCGTCGCCTACCCGCTCCTCTACCTGCCATGCTTTGCCTCCTTCCGTATGACCGATATCTGGCGCGGCTTTGTCGCGCAGCGGTGCCTGTGGGAAATGGGCCAGGGCGTCCTTTTCCATTCGCCTCAGATGTTCCAGGACCGAAACGTCCACGACCTGATGCGCGATTTTCAGGACGAGGTTCCGGGTTACCTCGGCAACGCCCGTATTGCCCGCCTGCTTGACGAGCTGCGGCTGGAGGCCGGCCCTGACGCCGCGGCTGATAACCTCATCCGTTGCTACGAGACCTTGGTTGGCAACCAGTTGCTCCCCGAGCAGGAGCTGGACCTTGTGAAGACCTGGGTATCGGATTACAGAAAAGCCGCACACTGACCGTCGCCGGGAGCGCAGGCGAGGCGCCCAATGTCATTTCAGAACTCCTGACCTCTGGGAATCCAGGATGAGCCGACTTGGAAGACCAGAGTGAGTTCCGTACCTGGAAATTGGGTTTGAGTTTCATTGATTGCTGCGCA
>RPQK01000512.1 GCA_003819755.1 Acidobacteriota bacterium
GATTGTCTCACGGCAAGATAGGAGGCCGTAGAGACAATGACGGCGGCAAGCTCGATCAACGGGGAGAGCTTACCTGAGCGCCCGTTTCCTCCCACAACGGCCGTCGCCGCCGCCCCGAAAATCAGGCTTGAGAAACCCGCGAGAAGCACGAATTCGAGACTCATTTGAATTCCCGTTTCGCTTCTACAGCGCCTTTAACAAGGGATACACAATCAAAGGCATGAACAGGGTCAGCAGGGCCAGCCCCACCAGGAGTGCGTTCATGTAGCGCGTTCCGGCGGTCAAACGGTCATGTTCGATCGCCGCGACAGCTTCGGATGGCTGGCCGAACAGTACGCTTTGCCCTACCCTCAGGTACCAGAGAAAAGCGAGTACAATTTCGGCGTAAAAAGCTATTGAAATCAGGGGCAGCGCCGCCCCTTTCAGATTGAATATCCCGAACACCAGTGTCAGCTTGCTCCAGAAACAGGAGAATGGAGGAACGCCGGTGACAGCGAGCAGGCCAATCATGAAGCAGAACGAAGTCACAGGCATCTTTTTCGACAAGCCCGAGATGCGCGAGATGGACTTCACCCCCAACCGCATGCCGATAAAGCCGACTGAAAGAAACAAGAGGGCCTTGGCGACCGAGTGACAGGCAATGTGGAAGACGCCGGCTATGTACCCCGTCTTCGATCCGAGGATAAACAGGGACAGCCCGAGCATAATGTAGCCGAGTTGCGCGATGGTCGAGAAAGCCAAAAAACGTTTGAGATCATCCTGGTAGAAGCAGAAGATCAAACCCACAACCATCGTCACAAGCCCGGCGGCCGCCATCAGGCTGCCGCTCCACCCCGGGAGCTCGCCCGACTCCACTATGACCCGCGCCATGAGGTAGACGCCCGCCTTGACCATCGCGGCCGCGTGCAGATAGGCGGAGACCGGAGTCGGCGCCTCCATGGCGTCAGGGAGCCAGGTGAACAGGGGAACTTGCGCTGACTTGGCACAGGCAGCAATCAGCAGCAGCAGGAAGATAACGACTCTCGCCTCGGGGCTGACCTGCCTGAGCGCCTCAAAAGAGAAGCTCCCGGTGAGGCCGAAGAGCACACAGACCGCAATCATGAAGAAGGCGCCGCCGACATGGGTCATGATAAGCGCCTTCAGCCCGGCCATGACCGAGAACGGCCGGCGGCTGTAATGCGAGATCAAGGCCCAGGAACAAAGGGTCGTACACTCCCAGAAGAAGAAAAGAACAAAGAGGTTTCCGGCCAGAGCCAGCCCGACCATCGAGGCGATGAACAGCGAAAGGAAGAAATAGTACCGGGCGTTGCCCTCGTGGGCGACGACCGGATGCTCCCTGTTTCGCGGCCCCATGTATCCGATCGAGAAGGCCATGACCAGGAACCCGATGATCAGGACAACGAGAAGCAGGATTGCCGACAAGGCGTCCAGGCGAAGCTGAAACACTCCGGCTTCATCCAGCCAGGGAAGTCGTGTGAGAGTGGCCGCCAGGTGAGAACCGCTCTTGAAGACGGTCACGACCGCCTGGATGCCAACGAGGAGGTACAAAGCGGGAAGCAGGAAGGCGAAGGAGTCTTGAAGTCGGCCTCTCAGGAGGGCGAGAACACAGGCGCCAAGGACGGGAAATGCCAATACCCCGATCAGAATCTCCGACTCCATTCAGCACCCCTTTATGTGTCTGCACAATCGTTAGTGCGGGGAGCGTTTATTGTGGCCGGACTCTCCAGAGTCCGGCAGCCGGACCCACAGGTCCGGCAAAAGCGAGCGTGTTGCACCCTTCGCGTTCTGGCCGGGCTGTCGGGAGCCCGGCTGCCGGACTCTGGAGAGTCCGGCCACGATAAAAGCCCCCCAACAGCGATTCCCTCCCCCTTCACGACGGGCACCACGACGCGTCAAAGGCGGCAGCCAATTCCTCGATCGTCGCTTGCACTTCGGGGCTGAGCTTCCCACTGCCCTTGTCCGGCTGCACCCCGAGCAGGAGCACTTCCGCGCCGGTCCGCAGCTGCAAGTACTCCATGACTCTACCGAGCGAGCTCCCGTGACCGTGCGGTTCAGCCCCCGCCACATCCGGGATTCGAAGGACCGCGATCTCACCCGGCCGGGCTTTCATATCAACCGCGTCAGCGATCAGAATCCGATCCGGAGCCCGCCCAACGATATCCAGAGTGAAGTCTTCCAGCCGGTCCCCGCAGTCCAGCGCATTCTGCCAGCCCAGAGCCTGAAGTTTCCTGACGAGCGCAGGTCCGAACCCGTCATCTCCGCGATCCAGGCACCCCACGCCTGCCACGAGTATTTTTCCTGTAAGAATTTGGTCCAAAAGACTCATCTCAGGGGATCTCCGGCAGAAAGCTAATCTGTTCAAAGTTGTAGACAGGCCCATCCACACAGATGTAGTGATGCCCGACGCAGCAGTGACCGCATTTCCCGACGCCGCACTTCATGTATCTCTCGAGCGTCGTAACGATGTTCCGCTGCGCGAGCTTCAAGGCCAACAACTCGGCCACCACGAACTTCAACATGATCGGCGGGCCGCAGGTGAAGGCCATCGTGCGCTCCGGGTCGACTTCAAGGCCCCGAAGCAGCTTGGTGACCACGCCGACATGTCCGGTCCAGCCCGGGTCCGCCTGATCCACGGTTTCAGTCAGCTTCAACTGGTCCGAGCGGCTCCAGGTCTGCAACTCATTCTTATAAACGCGGTCGGACGGCGTCCTGGCGCCGTAGAAAACGTGCACGTCCCCGTAGTCCTCGCGATGGTCCAGCACGTAATTAATGAGCGCACGAAGCGGCGGCAGGCCGATGCCCCCTCCCACGAAGAGCAAGTTCTTCCCTTGGGCCCTCTCGAACGGAAAGCAGTTGCCAAAGGGACCCCTCAGGCCCACGACATCGCCCGGCTGGTAGTCGTGCAACCGATTAGTCACGGAACCGGTCTTTCGGATAGTTACTTCGAGCGAATCAGCCCTGGTGGGACTCTGCGAGAGACAGAAAGGGGCCTCGCCCACCCCGAAGACTGAAAGCTCGACGAACTGACCAGGCCGGTAGTCGCGGGACCAATCGATTTCGCAGGCCGACAGGAAGTAGGTACGAGTGTCTGGAGTCTCTTGCCTGATCCGCTCAATCGGGCATAACTGCGGTACGTAAAGGCTATTTGCACTCATCGTGGACTCGTGCCAGGAAATCGGGAATGCCGAGCTTTCCCATACAGGTCGTTACACATCGGCCACAGCCGACGCAGCCGTGGCGCCCCATCGTCTCGACGTACTGATAGCTCAACTTGTGAAAAAAGCGGCGCTTGACCCGCTCCGCTCTCCGGCTGCGCGGATTGTGACCGGATGCCTCCCGGGTGAAACCTTCGTACAGACAGGCGTCCCGCCACCGGTCGCGCCGCCAGTAATCCTGCCCGTCCGGTTGATCGCTGACGCTGAAGCAGGAACAGGTGGGACAGACGAAACAGCAGCCGCCACAGCCCTGACAATCGGCCGCGCAGTTATCCCAGAACGAGTCGGGAATCCGCGCCAGCGAGATGCGCTTCATACCCTCCGAGATGTAGGATCGTCGTTCGAACGACTGGTCGACCGCTGACACCTGGCGGAGCTTCTCGGCGTGGTCTGCCTCCGATGCCGGTGCAAACAGTGCGGGCCTTTGGTCCACGGCCGCCCTCCCCCGTTCGCTTCCCACTTCAACCAGCAGCTTTTCGCCGAGGTCGGTCAGCTGCAAGTCAAACCCGGAGATCAATGAAGGGCCCCCGTCGCAACACACGCAGAAGCAGCTGGGGCCAGGGGTGTGACAGGCAAGCACCATCCTGAGCGAATGTCGGATGCGGGTCGTAACCGTCTCATCTTCAAATCCGCGCTCGCCGAAAAACCGTTCGAGAAAAACCAAAGCCGAGGCATCGCATGATCGCAGTCCGAACAACGCCATCGGCTTCTCGGGGGCTCGCTCGAGGATCCTTGGCTGCGTCGTCCCCTGGATACTGAACAGAGTCTCTCGGGCCTGGAGGAAGAGGTTCTTTGGCGGAATCAGGGTGTTGACGAAATCAAATGGAATCTCCTGACCTGACTGATAATCGTCGAAGACGAAATCGGAACTGCCGATCTGTCGAGGAGCACACACCCGGTAGTCTCCTGAAAGGGAATCCAGAAAGGGCTGGACATCGGATTTTCGCAACGTGAGTCTGTCCATCGACTCGCCCCCAGAGTTAAACCTTTTCCAAGCGACATGCGACCGGTTGAAAAGCTACGCCCGAGTCAGAAACGGCCAGGACGGATTTCGGTAACTCGTTGTCACCCGGAACCTCGGCCAGCACCAGCAGTCCTCGCGGAACCCGGCTGTCTCCTCTTGCCGGGAACACCGCTGCTCCATCGGGGGTCAGCAACTTGACTCTTCCTCCCGACTTGATGCCTTTTTCCTCGAGGTCCTGCGGAGACACGTTGATAAACGCTTCTATGCTTTCCCTCCGCAGGATTTCATCCCGGCTGCTCCAGCCGCCCGGCATCCAGTTGGCCGCATGCCGGGTGAAGATGACCTGCATCGGATAGTCTTCGGAAACAGGGGAGCACACAGACGACCTGGGGGGAACAAGCGCTAATGGCTCTTCCTCCTCTCGGAAGGGCCATTGGACCCAGTCGGTTCCCTGGTAGAGAGGCGTGAGCCTATCCACCCTGTACGGCGAATCCAAGGCCGGCTCGGTCGTCCACCATTCGAACGGTGTCCTGGGCCAGGCGTCGTCACCCAAGCGACGGGCGATCAGGCCGAACCAATCTCTCTCCGGCCTCGCATCCCCCGGCGGAGGGACAACCCGACGCCAACGTTGGACCGTCCCCAGCATATTTGTCACCGTTCCGTCGAGCTCACCAAAGGCGGCCGAGGGCAAGACGACGTCAGCCAGGCGACAGACCTCGCCCGGGAAGCGGTCGATCTCAACTATGGTTTCGACAGAGGCCAACGCCTTTTGAAGACCGGCCCGGTACGGAGCCGCGCGCAGCAGGTCATCGCCGCAGACGAAGAGCACCGAAATACCCGAAGCATCCCCATCAAGGAGCCGAGCCATCCGGGTCAGATCGGCTTCGGCGTCCGGGAGCAGATCGAAGAGCCCGGCGCTGTTTGCCTCGCCAGCAGCCACGAAGATCCGGTCTTCGGCACCCAATAAAGCTACGGCTTGGACGAGCTGTAGGGTGCGTTCGACGGCGTGCCTCCCCGCGGTCAGCCAGCGTTCTCCGATGACGACGGCCGAGTCCGACGAAGCCAGGAAGGGATCAACAAGTTCGCTTATGGTCTCGTCGGCCGCACCGGAAATGGAGGGATGCCAACTACGGTCGGCATGGCGGGCCTTGAGCTCCGCAAACCCGGGAGCGGCGGCCGCGGTCGGAGAAACCTGACCTCGCTCCAGAACAGACCTCTGTAGGAGCAGGGGGAGAAGGTCAAACTCGTCAAGCGACACCTGAAGCGTTTTCCGGCCCCTCCTCAGCGGTCCAGCCATGGTGTCAAACGACACGATGCGAGCTCCGTTTGATTCCGCCTCTGTCAGTCGCGACGCAATCTGCGGATAGTTATCGAGGTCCGCGCCAAAGACCCAGATCACGCGAGCCTGCTCGAGAGTTTGAAAGGAACGCGAGGAATAGTTTCGGCCAAGAGCCGTCCGCACGGCTCGGCGCGCCGCCGGAGCGCCGGAGAAATCTATGGGGCAGACCGAGGCTTCAACCTGCCGAGCAAGCCATCGGGCAGCCAGGATATCTTCGTTACTGAGCCCGGCTGAAAGGAGGAACAGACAAGAACCGGGAGGGGCGGCTTCCAAGCGATTCGAGATACGGATGACAGCGTCGTAGAACGAGGACGGGAC
>RPQK01000513.1 GCA_003819755.1 Acidobacteriota bacterium
AGATCCAATGATCATTTCTTCCTCACTTCGACATTCGACATTCGATATTCGACATTCTGTCTTTCTTCTTCATCGGGCAGGCTTTTGGTTGCGGCTACGCCGCGCCGTGTAATTCGTGGATAACAATGCCTTACCGTCCCCCTGCAAAAATCGTCCTCAGCTCAAGCGGCGGAACAACTTCGAGCTGGGCATACGTACAGTCGCCCGGCCTCTTGTCCGTGCGCCATCGTCGGAACTGCGCGGTGTGGCGGAAGCGGTTGCCCTGCATGTGGTCGTAAGCGACTTCAACCACCAGCGCGGGGCGAAGCGGTTCCCAGGACAGGTCCTTCCCCTGACTCCATCGGCTCTGCGCGCCCGGCATCCTTCGGCCGGCGTTCCCGTTTCCGGCTTCGGCCTCGGCCCAATTTTTCCATGGGTGCCCGGTAAGAGCATCTTCCCGGTAGGGAGCCAGAAACTCCACGAGCTCGCGCCGCTTCTTATCCGTAAAGCTAGCGCAAACGCCGACATGCTGAAGCGTGCCCGAGTCATCGAAGAGTCCAAGCAACAGTGAACCGACTGAGGTCCGTTCGCCCTTCTTATGCCATCGAAAGCCGGCCACCACGCAATCGCAGTCCCGCTCGTGCTTGACCTTCAGCATTACGCGCTTGTCCGGCTCGTAGGTTCCCGAAATCGGCTTGGCAATCACGCCGTCCAGCCCGGCGCCTTCGAAGCGGCGAAACCAGCCGGCCGCCACGCTCAGTTCGGTAGTTGCCGGCGTCAAATGCAACGGGGGTAGGGCGCCTGAGAGCATGGATTCCAGCCTCGCACGGCGCGCCTGAAACGTGGCGCCCCGCAGATCCTGATCCCCGTCGCAGAGGAGGTCGAAAAACACGATAGACGCCGGTATTTCGCGGGAGAGCAGGGTGACCCGCGATGCGGCCGGATGAATACGAAGCTGCAGCGCCTCGAAATCAAGCGCGCTGCCCTTCGCAACGACAACCTCGCCATCGAGGACGCACCGGTCAGGCAACTGGGACTTGAGCGGCTCGATCAGCTCGGGAAAATAGCGGTTAAGGGGTTTTTCGTCACGGCTCTGGATCAGGACCTCGTCCCGGTCGCGAAAAACCAAGGCACGAAACCCATCCCATTTCGGTTCGAAGATCCACGTTCCTTCAGTGGGCAGCTCGCCCACGCGCTTGGCGAGCATCGGAAGAATCGGCGGGTTGACTGGAAGCTGCATGCTTCAATCTTATACCGCCTGGGTTGCGAGCGCAGGTCACCCGTCACTTCTTTTCCGGCTTTACGATTTTGCGCTCGAATGCCCGGACTTTCACGTCCTCCCTCTCGACGGTGTAATCCGGGGGAAGCTGGAAAAGTGCCGGGTCCGGCTCCGCTCGGGAGATGTTGGTCAGGCGATAGATCGTGGTTCCTGCCATCGGATCGTCACGCTTGCTGTAGATAATCGTCTGAAGCTCGGGAGAGTACCACTGTTCGCTGGTAATAATGATCGGCTGTTCGTTACCGATCTGGCCGGCTGGGATCGTAATCGTCGTTCGCTTGCCTTCGGCCTCCAGCCCCTCGATGATCTGTCTGCCCAGCTGTTCCGTGGTTCCGCCGTCTTCGCCGCCGTAAGCCATCGCCATCTTGAACCGGGCGACGTGGGGAGCCGGGATAGACGCGGTCGCTACCACACCGGTTCCACCGCCGGGTGTCTTGTGAATAAAGACGTGCGCACCCGCTTCGCCGGCCACTCCCGGTTCACCTGCTCCCGGCTTGTATATCACGGTGCCCGACCCTTCTGACACGTCAAAGGTCAAGATCTCCGGAAGTATGATTTTGTCCGCGGTTCTGGTCTCCGGATGGAGGGTGAACGACACTCCAGTCGTCGGGTCATTGATGGAAATCATCGTCACCTGCCGGGGTTCGCCACCTCCCGGCGGCGTGAAAGAGTACTCCTGTCGAGTGCGACCCTGGCTGTCTCTAGCCACCCGGGTGCTGTTACGCCGCACGATTCTGTTGCCGTCAGCCAGGACTTGCACAGCCTCCGTCATCCCCTCCGCGGAGTAGGGAGCACCGGTGACCACTTTGATGTCCATCGCCTGTTTTTCAAACACCATCGGGCCGAAGGCGATATCGGGGGGAGGGGCTGGGGCGGTGAAAATGACGTCTTTCTCAATTGTCTTGGTCTTTGCGTCATCGTCGGCGATCACGGGAGCCAGGATCAACAGGAACAGAGCCACGAACGCGAATGCTGGTTTTCTTGTTTTCATAATTACTCTCCAAAATTACTGAGCGACGAACCGAATGGCCCGAGTCAGACCATCCGGCCCAATGATCAGGTCCGCTTTAACCGGCCTGCTCAGTTGCCGCGGATCAACCGGCAGGCCGAAGGACATCATCGTCTTCCTGGGCAACTCCATTCTCACCAGGTGGAGTCCGTAATCTGACTCCCTTCCCACCGGCACCATGGTCGGAATGAAGACACTCTCCTGGGCTGGGAGCTCAGACGTCCCGCCTGCACTAAGGCGAGGGGCGTCCCGCCCCGTCCGTGCCAGCGCCTTCGTCGTCCCGGGTCTCCTCGCTGCCCTGCGATCCCGGCTCCCGGATGCTGTGGTAGTTAGCTGACTCGCCGTCTTCTGTTGCGTTGAAGCGCGGTTCGCTTCATTTGCCACTGCTTTCGGGGCAACTTCCGTCTTCGGAACGTCCTTTACGCGTTTCAGATCGGCCGCAGGCGTGAGCTGCGTTGGCGTCGCCGACTCCGAGTAAAGAACCAGCCAAATAACGAACCCGCAGGCGACAAGCAAAAGCGCGGCAAGGGCGAAAGGAACGGCCCGCCTCCACGCGCTGCCTTGACGGGCGCCGAGAGCCAGTCCCGCCCGTTTACCGGCCGCTTCATGCGCCGCCCGCCTGAGCTCATTGAGGAGGCGTTCTTCGGTAACGGGCGATGCCTGCTCGTCGGCATAAGCGTCTCGAAGACGCGCCAGCGCCAGGGAGACCGTTCGCTCGTCTTCGTGTTCTAAAAGCTCGTCGGGTTTCATGCCAGGCACCTTCGTGATCTTGCTTTCAACATTTCGGGCCCGTTTTCAATGGCCTTCAGTTTTGTCAGGAGCAAAGCTCGCGCGCGGTGAAGGCGTGACCGGACCGTGCCGGGAGAGCAGCCCAGAGACTGCGCGGCTTCCTCGTAGCTTTTCTCCTCCAGTTCGCAGAGCACCACCACTTCCCGGTAATGGAGCGGCAGCGAAAGAACGGCATCTCTCACGCGCTTCACCGTTTCCGATCGCCCTAGCTCGGTCAGCGGATTCGAATCGGCTGCCGGTTCGCGCGCGTCTCCGGCTTCCGCTTCGCTGCCCGCCACGGAAACGAAAGCCGCCTCTTGTTTAAGTCGACGCAGCACGCAGTTTCGTACGATTCCAAGAACAAACGCCGCGAGCGAGCCTTTTACCGCATCGAATCCTTCGGACTTATGGATAAGAGCCAGAAACGTTTCCTGGACCGCGTCCTCCGCCAGGGTTCGCGAGCCCGTCATATGCAGCGCGAAGCGGAAAGCCTGGCCTTGCAGCCGGGAATAGATGGTGCGAAAAGCCTCTTCGTCCCCCGACCTGATCGCGCGCAAAAGCTCAGAATCCGATCCTGGTACTTCTCTCATTCAAGACTGCCTTCACCAATATATTCATCACCAGGTCAGAAAAAGTTCCGGAAAAAGACTCCGCTATCCTTGTGCCGATCGAGCACGGAAACCGCCTTACAGAACGGCGCACGGCGGGAGGGTGTTGAAAAAGGGCTGCGGCGAGGCCTTTTAGGGAGTCTCATGGCCCCTGGGGCACCCGCGATCATGAAAAGGGCGAGCGGGTGCCCCAGGTCCGACAGTTGGGCGCTACTTCTGTGCCGTGATCTTCAGGTTTGCGAACGCACCCGGCGAGCCGTTGCCGACGAAGAAACCCACCGACCCATCGGTTCGGGGACTCAATTCATCGACGACGAGGCTGGGGGTCGTTGCTCCGTTGACATAGACTTCGACTTTCGGTCTTCGGATCACGATCCGGGCGTGAATCCACTGATCGCCATCGGGTGCCGGGTCGATCGCTTTTTCGTACTGGCCGGTCCGTTCGTTACGGAGTCGATTCCAGGTCCAATCGGGGTGTGAGACGTACTGGACCGAGTGAGCCTTCCGCTCCTGGTCAGGCGCGCGGAAGTTGAAAGGACGAAAGTAGACAGCGTCGAAAGTCTTGGCATCCTGAACACGGAAAGCAATGCCGACGAAGCTTCCCTGGATGGGCTGGCTCCTGCCCAGGATATCGCATTCGATCTCCCCGTTGCCAAACGAGAATCCCGAGAGCCAGGCCAGGCCGTCGTTCGGCCGGGCATCGAAGGCGACGGCCTTCTTTCCGTCTTTGTCCACGGCTTGAACCGAACGGTTTTCGACCTTCCAGTCCTGCCCGGCGACGAGGCGGGCTAGATCGGGGACCGTTGAGTCGGCGGGAAGCATGGGATCGGCCACGGCCCAGGCAGCCATGACAATCACTGGGAGAATGAGAGGTAGCATCTTGATCTCCTTACAGAAATTCAGCCGTCCGTACAAGAAAGCCAAGGCTCAAGAGGCCTGCTCCTTGGTTGACAGCCACACTACCGTCTGCCCCTCATGGGGCAACTAATTTGAATACGAAAGAACAGGCCGCGCAGTTCGATCGCGGGGACGCTTGCGCCATCGACATCGTCAGGCGGTCTGGACAAGGGCCCTGGTTGTTGCGGCCGAAAGGGCGCGGGTGAAGAGGTCCGGAGAGACCATGGCCCCGCAATGTTCTTCGAAGCGCGGGTGCGGGCCTTGCCAGCGAAGCTCGTCTACGGACTCGAAGACCGGGACTTCCAGTCGAAGGGTGGCCAGCAGTCGAAACAGGAGCGCGTCGTTCCAGGATCCGAAGAGGGAGGCGGCCAGGCTCCGGGCACTGCCGATGGCTGGATGCCACTCGCGCCAATTCTTAGGGATGTCCTCCAGGTGCCGATAACGGGACAAGGTCGCCGCCGAGGCTTTCTCGCCCCAACCGGTGATGCCCGGGAAGCCGTCGGCGCTATCCCCGAGGACGGCCAGATAGTCAGGGATCGATTCGGGCTTCACTCCGAATTTGGCCTCCACCGCGGCTTCGTCCCGCACGGTACGCCGCCGTCGGTCCAACTGAACAACCCTTGTTCCGACCACGCATTGGCTCAAGTCTTTGTCAGGCGTGCAGATGATGACCTGTCCGACGCGGTCATCGGCCGCCGCCTTGGCCGCCGCCGAGGCGAGGGCATCGTCCGCCTCATAGGCCACCATGGGCCACACCCTGACCCCCATCGCTTCCAGAGTCTCCTCAAGTACCGGGAACTGATCCAGCAAGGCGGGAGCGACACCTTCGCTGGTCTTATATCCGGGGTACAACTTGTTACGAAATGATTCGATGACATGATCGGTGGCCACGCCGAGATGCGTCGTACCATGCTCGATCATCCACAGGACCGACCTGAGCACGCCACGGACGGCGCCGATTTCCCGTCCGTTTAAGTCCTTGGCCGAGGGGACAGCATGAAAATGCCGAAAAAGCTCGTACGTGCCGTCGATCAGGTACACATCCATATGATTGGAGTATACGGTAAAAGCCGGAAGTGCACGCCCGCTGGGAGCGCGGGCGAGACGCCCCCTGCCATTTACTTTTCTGAAGCGCCACGGCACCAGACCATTTGGAGTGCGGTGGCAACGAGAGACCGACGCTTTATCAGGCCTCGAGGCCGCATAAAGCGCCGGGCGGCCGTTTCCAGCGCAACCCCAACTGCCTCCGTGCGTGTCGCTGTTGCCCAAGGGAACGCAGCGGGAGCGCTGTCC
>RPQK01000514.1 GCA_003819755.1 Acidobacteriota bacterium
CCCCTTCGCCCCTTCACCCCTTCGCCTTTGCCCCTTTGCCCCTTTGATCCTTTGCCCCTTCCCTCCCCCCTTCTTCCCGCTTTTCTTGGTCGGTTTGAAACTTCGGCCTTACAATGAATGTATATAAAGGGTAGCGAATTCCCTGATTGAGAGGATCGAACATGCGGCGCCTGCTTTTCGCAGTCGGTTTCTTCTTCATCACGTTCTATTGCCTGGCTCAGACGTCCGATTGGTTCTCCGGCGGAGGACGCCGGGCGCGCGGGCCGCGGCCCGAGGCCAGCATCGAGGATGCGCCGCCGGTTGGCCCTCCCACCAACGAGTATACCTTTGCCCGACTGGTCTATTCGGGCGGACGCGGTTGGCACTACGACAGCTGGACGACCGATGCCCCGAAGGCTGACGTGACCTTTGTTGCCGGCATCAAGCGCCTGACGAATCTGGACGTGCGCGAATCTCCGTTCTTTATACCCCTGACTTCGGAGGAGATCTTCAAGTACCCGTTTCTCTACGCGGTCGAGGTGGGCTATTTGCAGCTGTCCGATGAAGAAGCGGACACTTTGCGCGAGTACCTGACGCGAGGGGGCTTCCTCGTCGTCGATGACTTCCACGGGACCTACGAATGGGCGAACTTCGAGGAGCAACTTCGCAAGGTGTTTCCGAATTGCAAGATTGAGGAACTGTCGCTGTCCCACCCCGTGTTCCATTGCTTCTTCGACGTCAGGGAGCTCATACAGGTCCCTGGCATTCAATACCTTTACTCGGGCCGTCCTTACGAGAAGGATGGCTTCGTTCCTCATTTCCGCGGAGTTTTCGACGATACCGGTCGTCTGATGGTCATGATTAATTTCAACTCAGACATCGGTGACGCCTGGGAGTGGGCAGATTACCCGCCCTACCCTGAGAAATGGTCCTCGACGGCGTACCGTCTCGGGATCAACTACATCATCTACTCGATGACGCACTAGGGTTCACCGTTCACCGTTCAGCGTTCGCCGTTCCCCGTTGTTGCGGGGGCCCCGTCACGAGGGGAATGAGAACTGCGTGGCAGCCGAACGGGCACCTGGTAACGGTGAACGCTGAACGCTGAACGCTGAACCGACGAACGCTGAACCGACGAACGACTTTATGGAATCGATTTTCGAGTTTCTGTTCAAATACAAGCTCTTCCTCTTTGAAAAGGGAAGGATCGCGTTGGAGAGCCCGGTCTGGCCTTGGCTGTTTCCGGTCCTTGCCCTCGGTCTCGCGGTCGGGCTTTACTGGCTCAACCGAAACCGGAAGGGGGCGGCGCTTGAGATCTTCGAACCAACCTCTCCGACACCCCGGCGGATTTCGCTCTGGGCGCTGATCGCGCTTCGTTCCCTGGTCCTCGCCGCCTTGCTGGTCATGCTCCTGCAGCCGACGCTGGTGGTCGCGACGCTCTTGCCTCGTGAAAACATCGTCGCAGTTCTCGTCGACGACTCGAAGAGCATGACGTTGCGAGACGTCGGTGAAGGCACCCGCCTGGATGCTGTAAAGAAACTCCTGAATCCCGGGCAACGGACGTTTCTGAACGAGTTGGAACAGCGTTTTCAGACCCGTCTTTTCAGCTTCTCGCGGGAGAACCAGCGGCTTAGATCAGCCTCTGAGCTGAAAGCGGAGGGAAAAAGGACCAGCTTGGAGGGGGCTCTGCAGGGCGTTCTCCGCGAATTCGCTTCATCCCCGCTGGTGTCGGTCGTCCTCATTTCCGATGGGGCAGATAATTCCTCGGGCAATCTCGGAGCCGTTCTGAACGAACTGCGCAGCAGGAAGATCACCGTCAGCTCCGTGGGTGTGGGAAAAACCAGCATCGATAGGGACATCGAGATCGTGCAGGCAAGTGCGCCCGGCAGTGTGCTTCCCGGCTCGGTGACTCAGGCGGTCGTTTCATTAAAGAGTGCCGGCTTCGGCGGCCGGGAGGTGATGCTCGAGATCCGTGAGGACGGCAAGCTGGTGAACTCCAAACAGGTGCAGCTCGAAGGCACTGAGGAACCACAGGTCGTTGACCTGGACCTGATCCCCAAGGGGAACGGGGTGAAATCGTACACGGTTTCCGTGAGGTCGCAAGAAGGAGAGGCGATTACAGTCAACAATGAGCGGAAGCTGCTACTGAACGTCGAAGATACGCAGCCCAAGATCCTGTACCTCGAGGGAACACCGCGCTGGGAGTTTAAGTTCATCCGCCAGGCACTGCAAAAGGACAAAAATCTGCAACTCGTCACGCTGCTGCGGACTTCCGGCAACAAGTTTTACCGGCAGGGTGTGGAGAGCGAAGACAACCTGGCCTCCGGCTTTCCGGCCAGCCGGGAAGAGCTTTTTCAGTACAAAGCGCTGATCCTCGGAAGCATCGAGTCGTCGTTCTTCTCCAAGGAGCAGGCGCAGATGGTCGCCGATTTCGTTAGTCAACGAGGCGGCGGTTTCATGATGCTCGGAGGGAAGACCTCCTTCGATGCCGGGAACTACAAGGGAACAGTTATTGCTGACGTCCTTCCGGTGGTTCTTGGAGAGAGGGCTCAGGCAAATTCTTTCACCCGCGAGCCGACAAAGATCGAACTGACGTCCTACGGCAAGAATCACCCGATTACGCGCCTGGTGACCGATGAGGCTCAGAATGAAGTACGCTGGAACTCTCTCCCGGTTATCGGCGATTTCAACGTGATAACCAGGACCAAGCCAGGGGCAACCGTACTGGCGCGGGGAAGAGGATCCAGAACCCCGGTACTGCTGGCCGCCCAGCGGTACGGGCGCGGCCGCGCATTGGCTTTTATGGCCGACAGTTCCTGGCGCTGGCGAATGGAAATGCCCAGCACCGATAATTCTCACCAGATTTTCTGGAGACAAACCATGCGCTGGCTGGTCGGGTCGGCGCCCGATCAGGTTAACCTGGACCTGGGGGGTGGGGTATTCAGCGAAGAGGATACGGTACGGGTTGGAATTGACGTCAACGACCCGGGTTTCCGCGGAGTCAATGACGCCGAAGTGAACATGGCCATTGTCTCCCCGGGCGGCAAGACGACCGATCTCCCCGTCAAGTGGTCGGGGCAGAAAGACGGCCTTTACGTCGGCGCGTTCCGGCCGGAGGAGAAAGGCGTCTACCAGGTGAGGGCGACTGCGAATCGGGACGGAAAGGAAGTAGGCGTCGCGCGACAATATGTGGTGGTCGGAGACTCGAACCAGGAGTTCTTCTCAGCCGGCCAGAACGAAGAGCTTCTGTCCCACGTGGCGGCGCAGACTGGCGGAAAGTACTACCCGCTCGGTAGAGCGGGGCAGATACCGGAAGAACTGGTATATCAGGAGCGCCCCAACTCTCTGCCCCAGTACCTGCCCCTCTGGGATATGCCGATCCTGTTTCTCATCGTCGCCAGTGCCCTCCTGGCCGAGTGGTTCCTGCGCAGAAGAGGAGGGCTGGCGTGAACCCAAACAGAGCCGTGGGCGGCGCCGGACCTTTTGGAGTGCGGCGGCAGAGCGAACGTCCGGCGCCCACTGCCCGATTGGCGCCAGGTCCGTCTTCGCTCTCCAAGGCGGGCTTACTATTTTGCTTAATGCTTCCGGCATTTCTTTCCCCCCTCTTCGCCCAGTCCACGCATGCGCTGATTGTCGTCAGCGCTTCGGGCGAGGAGCAGTTCAAGGAACAGTTCTGGGATTGGGGCAGCCGTCTCCATCGGGTGCTGACGGAGCAAATGCAGGTCCCGAGAAATCAGGTGGTCTTCCTTTTTGAGGATCCGTCAAAGGATCCTTCCCTGGTCACCGGCAAGTCGACGAAGAGCGAGATGACGAGTGCGACGGAAAGAGTGGCCAATGACTGCAAAGAAGGGGATGTCCTCTTGGTCATGCTGCTCGGGCACGGAAGTCACGACGGCAGGAACTACAAGTTCAACCTGGTCGGCCCCGATGTTACGGACGGGGACCTGGAGCAGTTGCTGCGCCCGTTCTCTAAACAGGAAGTCGTCCTGGTGGCCGCCACTCCCTCGAGCGGGGATCTTACCCGGACTCTGGCCGGCAAAAACCGGGTGATTATTGCCGCGACCAAGAGCGGACTCGAGAACAACCAGACGGTTTTCGGCGGGTTCTTTGTCGAGGCGTTTGAAAACCAGGCGGCGGATACCGACAAAAACGGCCGGGTCTCAATCCTGGAAGCTTACCTTTATACCCAGAAGAAGGTCGACGGGTTCTACAAGGAGAGACAAAAGCTTGCGACCGAGCATTCCCTTCTCGAGGATGACGGCAATGGGCGAGGGTCCTCAATCCCGTCTCCCAAGACCGGCGACGGGATTCTTGCCACGCGGCTGTCGCTAAACCCGGCCGGGGATGGCTTAGCCGCCTCCAACGGCCCGGGAGACAATCAGCAGCTTCGCAACTTGCATGCCGCCAAGAGAAAGGTGGAATCAGACATCGAGACATTGAAATACAAGAAGGCGACCATGGAGGAAGCCGAATACCAGAAAGACCTTGAGCGGCTGCTCCTCGACCTGGCCCGAACCGATCGTCAAATCCGGAGCCTGGAAAAAGGGAAATGAGGAACTGGCGAATTCCCAATCCGAAATCCGTACTCCGCAATCCGCGATCGATACCGCGGATACTTTTGCCTCTATTGGCCGTTGGGATCTTTATTGCGTTAATCCTGGGCTCGAGGCAGGTGGCCAGCTCCTTTCAGACTCCCGTTTCGGCCGAGGACAGGCTCGCGAAGGGAGAATATGCGGAAGCGCTGACCATTTACGCGAGGCTGGCCGGCTCTGAAAACGGTTCAAAAGACGCGAAGATGACACACCTGCGACTCCTGCTGCTCACGGGGAAATACCCTCAGGCTGAGGAAGCGGCATTGAAGTACTCGGCGTCCTCGCCCGATCCCGCCTGGGCGCTGATGCTCGGAAAAGCCAGGCAGGCGCAGGGCAATTACCCGGAGGCGGAAGCCGCGTTCAAGACGGCCGCCGCCCCGCAGTCGGCGGTTCGGTCCGAGGCGGCCATGCGCCTGGCTCTGCTGTTGAAGGAGACGGGCCGCCTGGATGAGAGCCGGGCGGAATTCCAGCGGCTCCACGAGAGCATGGCTGGTAACCAGGCAAATCTGGGCGTTGCGGCCGTTGCTTTGCAGAACCTTGAGCAGTTCCAGGATGCGAATTCCGCTTTCCGGCAAGCCACGGAAAACAATCCCAAAGACGTGGATACCTGGAATGCGTGGGGTTGGCTCTTCCTGGAAAAGTACGACAAAGCGAATGCGGCCTCGGTCTTCGAGGACGCTCTAAAAGCGAGCCCCAATCACCCCGAAGCACTGCTCGGCATGGCCATGAGCCTTTCCGAGGGTGATGCCGAGCGGGTTCAGTCGCTGGTCGAGAAGGCCCTCAGTGTCAATCCGAACCTCGTCGACGCGCACGTCTTCCTCGGCCGGGCGGCCGTTGAAGCCGAGCAGTTCGACCAGGCCGCCGACCGGCTGAAGAAAGCGCTGGAGGTCAACCCCAACTCCCTGGAAGCCCACTCGCTGAAAGCGGTCCTTCATTTTGCCCGCCGGGAGGCGAGTGAGCTGGAACAGGAGATTCAGGCCCTGTTGAAGATCAACCCGCGTTACGGCGACGTCTACGAGGATCTCGCCGATTACGCCGTCACCCAAAGATTTTACGAGCAGGCGGTTGGTTATTTCCGAAAGGCGCTCGAGCTCAATCCCCGGCTCTGGACTGCTTATTCGGGGCTAGGCATAAACCTCCTTCGGCTCGGTGATGAGAAAGCCGCCAAGGAGGCGCTGGAAACTTCCTACAACAATGACGCCTTTAACGTCTGGACGGTCAACACGCTCCGCCTGATCGACAGTTTTGAGAACTTC
>RPQK01000515.1 GCA_003819755.1 Acidobacteriota bacterium
GAGCATAATGCTGAGTTGGACCTCCTTTGCCTCAGCTTGGATCGCCATCCGGGCGACGAAGCGCTCAGAAAGGATCTTCAGGAAATACACTTCGGTATCGGCAACCTGCTTTCTGAGCGCAGAAAGTGGATTGCCCGGATCCTGGAGAGAGGCCAGATCACTGAAGATGACCAACAGCGGCTCTTGAAGTGGCCGCACGCCTTCAACGATCTGGGGCGCCTCTTTGTCGAGAAGCACCAGGCATGGATACGCAGCGAGTGCGAGCAGCCGCTGTACTGCACGCACTCCCATCTCCAAGCCGACTACCTCACGCTAAGAAGCGAGCTTCTTTGCACTCTGAACCACCTCCGCAACCAGGTGGCCGGCTCGCCAGGTCCGATTGTTCCCGGTGTATGCTCGGATGACTTTCCCGACGACGTGACCCCGTTTAACAGGATTCTCTACGTCTCGGAAAGGAACGTGGATGGGGACCACCTGATCGTCGGGACCATCCCGCTTGAGAATCTGAAGAGATTGCCTCTCCCTCAGTCCCCCAATCAAATCTACTGTGGCCGGGTCAAACTGGCGGAAGGTGTGATTACCGAGGCCTATGTTCCAACCCAGGAAGAGCGATCCGGCGATTTCTCCGCCTTCGCCCGCGTCCTTATCGATCCTTCAACCGGTCAGCCATTTCCGGGCGGAATCATCCCCGCCAACCGTTTGGGTGAGATTCACGCCTGGCGGATTCCCCGTCAAGGCTTTTTATCATTGGTCTGGGGATTGACGATCGAAACCCTCCGTTTGCACGTCGAGGGACTCTCGGATTACCTGCCAAAGGACCTCTGTGCATTTGACTACGAATTTTTCACAGAAAAATACCGTTGGATGATCGCAGACCTGATCTCGCTCGGCTTGCTCTGGATCCAGGCGGGCAACCCGGCAAAGTCGCCGTCCGGGAGCGCGAGCCTACCCGAACTGGAATGGGGTGGGGTGACGAACGCCTGCGGATTCATGAAGGCCCTGAACAACTGTATTTACGCAGGGCTGAGGACGACATTCTTTGAGCGTCGGTACCTGATTGACCCGAACCATGACCTCCGTTTGTTCTGGAATTTCGCCAAACGGTCTAAGGGGCTGGAGCATCTTGCAGGCGTCGAGAAAGGGGGCACCTTTGTTCTCGTCTGCGAACGGGACAAGGAGCAAGAGAAAGACCGTGTGGTCGCCGACTTCTCCCTTGCCGGACGGGTCAACTGCTGCTGCGAGATGAAGCCTGAGGAAATTCACTTGCCTCCGGTCGCACTCCCAGATTACCGCGTGGTGCACCTGAAGCAGGCAGACGATGGCTTGCCCTTCCAGCCGGTACAACTCGCAGTTCACGTGCTTGCAAACGATTACGATCCGAACAGGAAACGAGGCGAGGAAGACAAGCTTGAAATCGCCCTGCCGTCGGCCGATACGGAGTTGGGCGGCAAAGTGGAGTTGACAGATCAACCGGGGATTGTCCGCTACCGGCACGAAAAGCCCGTGCCCGGTTGGGTGGACCGTTTTTCCTACATTCTGAAGGACCCCAAAGGCAGCAGTGACACAGGCTTGGTGCTCATCCTGATGACAGTGAAGAAGACCCAGGAGGCTCCGGGAGAACCTTCACCCGAGAAGGGGCAAATCGTCTTGCTGGTGCGAGCGGACGGAACCATCGTCGTCACTGCGGCTGTGGCCCTTTTTGACGAAACGGGCGTTCTGGTTGCCCACTTGGAGAAGGCCAACGTGGGCGAGACTTTCACTTTCACGCTTGCGCCCGGTGCGTACTCGGTGAAGGCTACCGCGGGATCAGGAGCTGGAGCCTTGGTCGGGGGGGGCGGTCCCATCCAATTGGAAGCCGCACAGACAGTTAATGTGGAAATCCGGCTCCAGCGCCAGCGACTCATTGCCGTGCCGGACGGCTTCGTCAATCATGTGGCTGACGTACTTAACCTCCCGCGGCCGCAGGTACGGGAAAGAGTAGAACGCATTTACGGAGACCGATACACGGAGAAGATCAAGGTACTCGAGTCGGCCGGCGAGAATGCGTCTGTAAAAGCATCCGCGGCATACCAGCAATCGACCCAGTTCCTGACCGAGACTATCGTCAATCCGACGGTCAGCGACGACGATCTGATTGCGGTTTTCCGTCGGACATCAGTCGGCCTTGTGAAAGCCGTCCGGCAGGCCAACGAAGAGAACAAAGACACTTACAGGGCCCTGCTGGTTAATGCAGGCGCCGCTTTCATGGATCGGCTCACGTTGAGCAATCCCAAGACTCTGAGCCCTGCGGCCGGCACTGCCATTCGGGAGATGGCGGCTGCCCTCCAGGAGTCCGGTGTACCTGCCGGCAAGTTGAAGGAGACTTGGAAGGGGAACCGGTTAGATACGGAACTGAAAGTGGCGTCCGCATCGGAGATCGAGGGACTGCTGACCTAATGCGTACGTGAGAGAGTCATGTCTGAAACGTTTCACGTCGTCCGGCGGCACACATACGAACTGACCTGTTCGAGCCAGGACAGCGCCCGGGCGGCGCAAGAAGAGGTGTATCGAATTCACACCGATCGTCTGCTTCCCGCTTTGGACGAGATTCTCTGCGCGCTGACAGCTCCAGGCGAGGTGGTCCGGTTAAACCGGGTCGAGCTCGATCTCGGCACCATTTCCTCGTCCCAACTCGGGGATCAGCTCGTTCTTCGAACCCGGCTCCGCCTGAAAGAGACCCTCTCAGACAGGATCGAAGTGCTGCGAAGAACACCTCGTCTTCACTCGTTTGAGGAACAAATCCTCTCCGAGACGGAGGTCAAGCTCGAGACGCTGCGAATTTTTCTGGCGACCGGCACGTTGCCATGGCGGTCAGCCCAAGTCTCCCGAGTGAATCTGGAGGAGGAGTTTGCGGACCTTATCCTCGAATCTCCCGAGCAGGTAACGGAGATGCTTCGCCAAATCGCCGGTCCGACCGTAGCGGCACGATTGGTCAAGCAGTTCTCGCCGGCAACCCTGCATAGGGTGATTGCTGTTCTCGTTCCGGCAAAGGATCGTGAATTCAAAAAAGAGATGGAGGACTGGATCGAGCTGCTCGTTGGCACCGGACCGACCGCTTGGGCGCTGTCGGGCGGGTCCTTCCTCGACCGCCAGGAAGCCCGACGGTTCATCGAGACGGAGGCCTTGACGTTCCTTCTGGTCGTCGGACGGTCCCCGAGTGTCCGGCCAGTGCCAGCGTCCGGGGTTCCATCGCCCTCCTCTTCGCTTTCAGGTCATCTGTTGCAGCAACTGGGACAACGTTGGAAGACGCAGACGGGTTCGGCAGCCGTTCAATTGGCCGATGTGGCACGAAAGGCTCTGCCTCTGGAAAGCCCAGCCCGGTTGTTCCTCGAACACTGGGCTCTCTTTCATTCACAAGAAGACGTGACTGCGGCGCCGGCGACGTCGTCGCAGTTGGGGAAGCCTGGAGCGCCCGGGAAAAGCGCGCGAGATACGCGAAGGAACCGGGGAGACACGACACCCAGCCACCCATCGGCCACCCGATTCCCTGCCCCGGATGGACGGTCACAATCACGGGCAGCGAAAGAAGCGGCTGACGAAGATCGGCGCTCGAAAACGGAGCCGGCCGGGCAGGAAAGGACTGCGGAATCAAAACGCCTGTTCGAGGCCGAAGAGGGCCTTTTCGTCGACAATGCCGGCCTGGTGCTGCTCTGGCCCTTCCTGCCCCCGTTCTTCGAAAAAGCCGGACTGGTCAGGATGAAAGAGTTTCGGACCGAGAGCGCCCGGGAGCGCGCTGTCTTGCTGCTCGAGTCCCTCGCGACCGGCATTTCTCGCTCCTCCGAGCATCTCCTGGTGCTCAACAAGCTGCTGTGCGGCTGGCCCGTCCTCGAGCCTGTGGAAATAGATTTCGAGGCGACCGCTCTCGAGGAACAGGAGTCAAAGGATCTCCTCGAATCGGTCATCGTCGCCTGGAAGATCTTGAAAAGGACTTCGGTCGCGGGTCTTCGCTCGGCTTTCCTGAGACGGGAGGGACGGCTTGTACACCAGGGACAAGGATGGCAGCTCAAAGTTGCCCGCAGCGGCTTCGATGTACTGCTCGATCATCTCCCCTGGAGTATCGGCGTCGTGCGCCTGCCCTGGATGGAAGAGGCTTTGTTCGTAGAGTGGTAATCATGGACAAGTCCAATCGGCGCGCCGCGAATGCGGCGACACTGCAACAAGAGCTGAGATGGCTCTCGGATGTCATTCAAACGCGACTGGATATGCAGTTGCGGCACGAGCGACGGTCGCCCATCGAGGATGTCTTTGAGATTGCTCCGCCAGAGCTCGATTCCGAAGACTCGATGTACGCCTCCTTCGTCGCGCACTACGAAATGGGTTTCGGAGAGCGTTTGACGGCGCTTCTGGCCTTGGCGCCGCATGTCCAGCCCCAGCTTCTTGACCTCTTCTTTCAGACCAACGAGCGTCTAAACCGGGGTTACACGGAATGGGGAGGTGTCCAGGGGAAAATGCACGGAGGGTTCCTGCCAACCGGCGAGACCGCGCTGTTCCTCATTGCCGGCGAAGACCTCGACAGCAGATTCGAGCACCAGCGCCTCTTCGATGCCGATCATTTCTTCGCCCGTCACAATATTCTGAAGCTCGAGCCTGCACCTTCGGGAGAGCCGATTTTGAGCGGCCGCCTGGTGATGGCCGACGAAATCATAGACTTTCTTACCACCGGGGAATTCCGCAAGCCCGATTACAGCCGTGATTTTCCGGCAAAACTGATATCGACCGAGATGGAATGGGACGATCTCGTTCTGGCGCCCACGACGCTGGAGCAGATTCAAGAGTTGGAAGCGTGGATCCGTCACGAGCGGGTCCTTATGGAAGACTGGGGTCTGGCCCGCCGCTTGAGGCCCGGGTACCGCTGCCTTTTCTACGGCCCGCCGGGCACAGGGAAGACGACGACCGCCAGCGTGATTGGAAAGCGGGTGGGGCGCGACGTCTACCGCATCGCCCTCTCGGCCGTGGTGTCCAAGTACATCGGCGAAACTGAGAAGAATCTGGAGCGGATCTTCGGCCGGGCCGAGAACATGAACTGTATTCTATTCTTCGACGAGGCCGATGCGCTTTTCGGCAAGAGAACCAGCATCAGCGACGCTCACGACCGTTACGCCAATCAGGAGGTTTCGTACCTGCTTCAGCGGATCGAAGACTTCCCCGGCGTCGTTATTCTCGCCTCCAACTACACGACCAATATTGACGAGGCTTTCATGCGCCGCTTTCAGGCGGTGGTCCATTTCCCCATGCCGGACCCAGCGGAACGGAAGCGCCTCTGGACCGCCTCGTTTTCAAAGCAGTCCGTCCTGGACAGCACACTGCGTCTGGATGACCTGGCCCAGAAGTACGAGTTGTCGGGCGGGGCCATCATAAATGTCGTTCGTTACGCCTCTTTGATGGCCCTCGACGCAGACACCAATGTTATCCGCAGTGCGGATCTGGTTGGCGGGATTCGAAGAGAACTTCAGAAGGATGGAAAGACATTGTGAGTTTCAGAGAACCCGGGCTGGAATATATTTTTCCACCCCGTCGGGGCATAAGCGCTCAAATAAGAATCGAGAGTGGGGGCGCCCCCTGGGAGCGCCCCCACTCTCGATTCTTATTTGAGCGCTTATGCCCCCGAAGGGGTCGCGTATCGCGGCTTCCTCACCCAGGGTAGGCCGCAGCAAACGCGGCCAACCCCGGGGGGCCAGCTACTTCCTCACGCCGGCGGCGTGAGAGGAGAGTAGCCGGGTTTTCCAGGCGACACCCCCGGGAAACGACGACAAAGCAATAACGCACCCCGGCAGGGGTGCGGGGA
>RPQK01000516.1 GCA_003819755.1 Acidobacteriota bacterium
CACGGGATAAGGGACGAGGTCAGCGTCTCCCGGCTGTGGCCGATCCCGGTTCAGCTCCGTAAAGTAGGTCCGTGATCCGCCCCCAAAGCGGGCCGAGCCGAGAACTGCCCCAAGCTGCTCGCGCGCGGCCCGTACCCACTGGCCGGCATAGCCCGGTTCATCGCCATGGAAGACGAGGCAGGAGCTAATGTTCGCCCGGAAGTCGTGCAGCTGCTCTGCCAAGCGAGATACTTGTTCCGCCGGGTCGTTCGACAGAACCACGTCGAGGATGATCGGCACGTTCAAATCCGCTGCTAGCTGGCCGGCATGTTCTAATGCCTCAGGCCATCCATTTCTGAAGTCGACTTCAGCGCGGAGGTGATCCAGATTGAGTGCCCTTAGGCGAGGATGAAGGGCTGAATCAGCCGCTATCGCCTCACGAGTTGTCGCCAGGCCGAGCCCGGACAAGGGGACTTGCAGAAGATTCGGCCGGTGCAAAACGACCTCCGGTTCCTCGCCCTTCCTATCCCGAGCGACTGGCGCATGCCCGGACAGGGAGATTGTTACGGATTGCCTCACCTCGTCGCCGGGGTGGACTTCCACCGGCCTTTCCCGGTCGAGCGGGGTGCAGTACGTTTTGAAGGAGGCGTCCGTCCAATTCCTCTGGTCCTCGGTTTCAAAAACGTCCCCTTCCATTCGAGTCTTGACTCTAACTCCGGGAGGGCCTTCATGCGTGATCGCACGAACGTCCTTGAACGGCTGGTGGGGAGCGATGTGCAAAGGGAAGGCGGTTTCGACCCTGGTTCCGTCAACTTTCTCGACGAGGCAGGGTCGGCCCGCACACTCGGCGGGGTGGAGGACGCAGAAACCAATCCGGTTGTGCAGGAAGGAGGAGCGAGATTTTCCGTGCATTCGGAAAGAAATAGCTCCGTCCTCTTTTCCGGTGATCTCTCCCGTCCAAAGATAGTCGATCTTGTCCAGCCGGCATTCGACATCGAAGTGGAGGGTGAAGGCGCCGGGGGTTGACACATAGCGCAGAGCACTCACCCGGGGCGGAGCGGTACGCCAGTACTCGTCTCTGACGGCGACATAGATGGCGCGGATGAGTTCCTTTTTTCCCAGACGGATATACCGAAGAAAAGCCGTTTCCGGCTCAAACCACAGGGTGAGCGGGCCGGCCATCAGTTGCAGGGGTTTTTCGCCCAGGTCGCTTCGTCCCGTCAGGATCTGATTTCTGCGCTCCAAGGGGCTCCTTTCAGGAAGACTACACCTGTAGTATCAAGCATAGGAACTGCCCGCCGGCTGCTTCTATAAAAAACGCCCCGTTTTTTTCTGAGGATAGTATCATTTCAACGGTTACCGGTTACCGGTTACGAGTTACGAACGGGTTAGTGGCCCGTTGAACTGGCTAACTGGCTAACTGGTAACCGGTAACAGGTAACTGGTAACGGTGAAACATAGTGCGAAGCGCGGGTATTTGCAGCTGGGAGGACGCCTATTCGGTCATTGAGCCGCAGATAACTGCGGAATCCATCCATTTGTGGCCTTTTGATCCGAATTGCCCGATCGATGTCCGCTACCTGGTTTTCGGGACCCAGGGCGATATCCGGCTGAACCGGCACGACTATTTCGAAATTATGATTATCGAATCGGGCCGGGTCGGATACCAGGTTCAGGATAGGGTCGTCGAGGTGCAAACCGGAGACTTATTTCTGGTCGGCAGCACTCTTCTGCACAAAATGAAGAAGTACGAGGGAACGGTAAGGGCCGGGGTGCTTTATTTCCTTCCCTCGCTTATTTCCGGTCCTTCGGAAGGCGGGAAAGACATGGAATACCTGAGGCCTTTCCTGGTCCAGGACCGGAGTTTCCCTCACGTCGTCGCCGCATCCACCGGAGTTCCCAGTCAGGTGGCCGAGTGGATGTACAGGATTCGTCTGGAGCTTCCCGCAGAATCGAGCCTCCAGCAGTTGGCCGTTAGGACCTACCTCAAGTTGATATTGCTGTTGCTGGCCCGACACTTCTCGGGATACTCAGGCGCTGAATCGGTCTTCCTCAAGCGGCAGAAGGACCTCGATCGCCTCAAGCCGGTCTTCAATCATCTGGACGGTCACTACGGAGAGCCGATTTCGTTGGCAATTGCCGCGCGCCTTTCCGGGATGAGCAGGCCTCACTTCATGCGGTTCTTCCGGCAGGTCACCGGGCAATCTTTTGTCACCTACCTGCTCCATTTCCGAGTGGCGAAAGCCCAGCAGTTGATGTTAGCAACCGACAGGTCGCTAGCTGAGATCAGCCAGGAGTGCGGATTTTGCGATCAGAGTTACTTTGGGCTGGTCTTCCGGAGACTCACAGCTGTTACCCCGCGCGAGTTTCGTAAGCGGGCCGCGCGGTGAGTCATTTCGATAATCCTGTCCAAAAGCTGCTAGACGGGATTAACCGGCTACGCGGTTATCCTCGCTTCGACTGCAGGCGGCGGGAAATCGACCGTACTGCGGCTTCTGCTCGGGTTCGAAAAACCGACAAGTGGTTTAACTGGCTGCCGCCGGATCTGTCGCCGTTGTCCGCTCGGGCGTTTCCCGGCATCGTTTGACTCTCCCATTGCCGTATTTGTATATTGGCTCAAATAGATTCACACCGAAGTCAACTAAATCGGCCCGGGTAAGGCAAGCGCGGGTTTCAAAATCCTGATTCGGAGAAACTGATCGGCTTCCGCGTCGTTCGCCGCCCCCCGGCCTCTTCACACCTGATCAGGAGGAGAGTATGGCAACTACGGCAGCTGTGCCCACCATCAACGAAGAAAGAATGCAGGCGTTTCTGCACCACGTCGTGAGCGATTTTGCGGCAGCCCTGAGCTCGACCCTCGGATATATCGGTCAGAGACTGGGGCTTTACACGGCCTTGCGTGACGCAGGGCCTATGACTCCCGAGCAGCTTGCGAAGCGCACCGGAACCGTCGAGCGGTACGTGCGCGAATGGCTGGTCAACCAGGCCGCTGGCGGGTACGTTGACTATGACTCGAAGACGGGGAAGTATTCGCTATCCCCCGAACAGGCGGTGGCCTTGACCGACGAGTCGAGTCCCTACTATGTCGGAGGTGGGTTTTATTCGGTGAAGGCGATGCAGAACGCCCAGCAACGGATCGAGGACGCGTTTCGGAACGGCGGCGGCATTCTATGGCGGGAACACGACCCGGACCTCTTTGTCGGGACTGAGAAGTTCTTCCGGCCGGGTTATACGGCCCACCTCGTGAAGGAGTGGATACCGGCGCTTTCCAGTATCGAAGGACGGCTACGGGCGGGTGCCCGGGTCGCCGACGTTGGATGCGGGCACGGCGTTTCTACTGCCATCATGGCCCAGGCTTTCCCTAAGTCTCATTTCTATGGTTTCGACAACCACGAAGCGTCCATCACCCGGGCGCGAGAACTGGCGAAGGAGTGGGGCGTTGACGGGCGGTTGAAATACCAGGTGGCGGATGCGACACAGATCCCGGGCGAGAACTACGATCTCATAGCGTTTTTCGACTGTCTGCACGACATGGGAGATCCCGTGGGCGCGTTGAAGCGTGCTTTCCAGGTCCTGGCCCCGAGCGGCAGTCTGATGATCGTGGAGCCGATGGCGGGGGAAACGGTCGAAGAGAACTTCAATCCGGTCGGCCGCTGCTTCTCCGCCGCCTCGACACTGTGCTGCACGGCCAACTCCTTGGCTCTCGGCGGGCCGGCGCTCGGCGCCGTCGCGACCGAAAAGCAGCTTCGTGAAACGGCGACTGCAGCGGGATTCAAGTACTTCAAGCGCGTGGCCGAAACGCCGTTCAACCGCGTCTTCCAAGCGACGAAGTAATCGGGCCGCGCGTCTCTTACAGAGCCGCAAGCGCAGCGCTTTTTGCGGAGCGCGTCGGACGCGTGCCGGAGCGAGACCCATTCGCGCTCGAGGCACGTATCCGGCGCGCTCCGCGAAAAGGCGCTCCGCTGCGGCTCTGTTCCCGTCGCAAACGGCTTACCGAAGAGCCGTCAATCGGCTGGTGCCAACCGGGATTTGCCGAGCAGGATGGTGCGCGCCCGGGCAGGCAAATAGAAGACCGATGTGCGGATGATGGAGTGAAGCAGCTCCCGAATGTCGCTCTGCCCCTCCCAGTGCTCCTCGACGACACCCGGCTCCGCCCGGTTGAGAAGGCGCAGGAACCCGAGGGCGACCAAATAGGCGTCGTCAATCTGCCCGAGCACGGGGAGCAGATCAGGGATCAGGTCCATGGGATTAATGACATAAAGGAGAATACCCGCCAATATCGCCTTGTCGGCTTTGGAGACGCGCGCGTCGCGGATCAGACGGTAAAGGAGCCGAACGAGGTTAGGGAAATCGCGGAGTATTTCCTTCAACGAGGCGCGACTGGGCCTATCAGGTAGACTCTGGGCAGTGCTCACAAAAACAGAACCTCCAGGTTCCATTATAGGCTGCCGGCGAGGCAGGGCATGAACCTGGCAGACCCGATTGGCCCGATTCATTGGGCATCTCTCGGTCAGCAACCCGCCAGGATCGTGGCGGAAAACTACCGGATAGAGTGAATCGAAGCGCCTTTGAAAGCTGGTTTCGAAATGCTAAACTGACCGACGTGATGAGGGGCGGTATCCGCCACCCTCGTCATGCCTCCGAAGACAAGAGCTGGCGTAGCTCAAGGGTAGAGCAACTGATTTGTAATCAGTAGGTTGGGGGTTCAATTCCCTTCGCCAGCTCCAGCTAACTGGAGTCTTTCCAATCACTCAGGCCCCGATGCCCGATCTTGACATTTTTGCACTGTGTCACTTTTTGTGCCACTTCGAATCAGTGGGGTTTGCTTCGGGCAGCGCCTGACAACTCACAGCCGTAAAGAGATGCGAATACGTGCATTCGCTCCCAGTTCTTCAAGTTTGTGAATTGTGAGGCTCTCACCCCAGTCGGGGCTACCGTTTCCGCTGCGGATTCGCAATCAGGAAGTTCTCGAGGTTGTTGACATAGATCGAATCGAAGAGATACAGAGGTAAAAAGCCGTCTTCCGAACGGCCCGGACCGCGCGTCGCCAGGTAAGCGTCGATGTTGCGCAGGCGGCTGTCGCCGATCTCCAGAGACTCAATCCTGAACGGCCGAATTGCACGGCTTCCAATTGAGCTTCGCACGACCTTCGTCTCCTTGATATTCGCAGTCGGTTGAAGTCTCTTCACTGCGTCCTCATAGACGACGAGGTAGGGGTTGCCGGAATCGAGAATCAGACGGACATTTCCTCCCGCTGCCGGGACGTGAATCTTTCCTCCCCGCTTTTCGCAAGCGACCCTGGTCCCCGAGAGCTTGGACGACAGGTGGCCGTCTTCTTCGATCTCCAGTTGGCCGCGACGAGGATCGAGGAGGTAGTTGAACCGGGAGAGGAAATCTCCACCAATGATTCCCTCGATTTCCGCGTCCAGGTTGAAGAGACGCGCGAGATCCCCGATCAAGACGTCCAGTCCAGCCACCGAATGGTTGCCGATACTTAGAGTGTCCACTTGACCCACCGGTAGGGACACCTCCCCGGCGAAGGTGCCCACCCGCTTCACAGGGCCAGATCAAGCAAATCTATCACTCGGCTCTGGAACATCAACCGGGACGGCGAGAGGAGTTTCTCCGGGAAGCCTGCGCCGGCGACGCCTCTTTGCTCAAGGAAGTGACATCCTTGCTCGCGCAGGACAGGAACCCGGACGGCCTGCTTGAGTGGCCCGCACTCAAGGTTGTGGCCCAGGCGCTCGGGGGAGACAGGGAAGAACGATGCCTGGACTTTGTGGGCCGCACCTTCTCGCATTACCGCATTGTGGAAAAGATCGGCGAGGGCGGCATGGGGGTGG
>RPQK01000517.1 GCA_003819755.1 Acidobacteriota bacterium
CGTCAGCACGCGGGTGAGCAGGCAGACCGGGATAGTAGACCTGTTCGACCTCGGGCCTGCCGCAAAGCCACGTGGCGATAGTCTGAGCGCTTTCCTGCGAAAACGCCATTCGCACTCCCAGGGTCTTCATCCCACGGATCAGAAGCCAGGAATCCTGAGGTCCCAGGATCCCTCCGACTGATACCTGCACCCATTTCATCCGTGTCGCCACGTCCTTGTCCTTCGTCGCCACGACTCCCGCAATCAAGTCACTGTGGCCGCCCAGAAACTTGCTGGCGCTGTGCAGGGAAATGTCGGCGCCGAGCAGCAAAGGTCGTTGCAGGTAGGGCGACATGAAGGTGTTGTCGACCGCGACGAGGGCTTTCCGGGAGTGCGCGAACTCGGACATCCGCGCAATGTCGGTGATTGACATGAGAGGGTTCGAAGGAGTCTCCAGGTAGAGCATCCTGGTGTTGTCAGAAAAAGCCGCCTGGACAGCTTCCAAATCATTCGTGTCGACGTAAGTGTAAGTGAGGTTGAATCGCTCAAAGATGCGGCTCAGGACCCGGTAAGTACCTCCGTAAAGCCCCTCGGTCGCCACAATATGGTCTCCGGCCTTAAGCAGCATGAAACAAGCTGAGATGGCGGCCATGCCGGAGGCGAAGGCAAAGCCCCGGGAGCCGCCCTCCAGATCCGAGACGTAGTTTTCCAAAACCTGCCGTGTCGGATTCTCGCCTCTGGAATACTCGAACCCCTTATGGACGTTGACGCCCTGCTGCTTGAAGGTCGATACCTGGTAAATAGGAGGGCTGACGGCGCCCGTATGCTCACAGACGGAGCCGCGATGATGGATCAAGCGTGTTTTGAAGTGCATAGGGAAGATATTGTACGCGAAGCGTGGACGAACAGAAGGACCGGAAGGACCTGAAAGACCAGAAGGACCTGAAGGACCAGGAGGCAGAGTGCTTTCTGTCCTTCAAGTCCTTCAGATCTTTCTGGTCTTTCAGGTCGTTAAGACGCCCCCTTCTTCGCAAAGTAGAAGTACAGCGTCCCCTTATGCCTGCCGGTCGCCTGGTTGGACTGGCCTTGCGGGCCGAGGTTCTCGGCTTTGTTGAACTTGGTGCCGATCGGGGCTATGCCCTGCAGAAACGAAATCGATCCCGCCGGGAACTTCACGGCGGCGTGCCGGGGGTCGGGCCCGTATGAGGGGGTCAGAATCCTCAGAAAAACGCCCTCGTCCTCAGTTACAACCGTCAGCGGGCCATCCTCGGTATCCAGCACCGCCCAGAACGTGTCGGCGTGGAAGCCCTTGAATTCCGGGTATTGCCAGGTGAACCCGGTCTTGGTGTCGTTATACGGCTTAGTCCAGACGTTGTGGGTGACCCCGCGCAGCCGGTTCTTCCACACTCGGTAAGGCCCGCGACCCAGCCAGCGCATGCCCTTCACTTTGGCTTCCGGGTAATCGAAGCTGACACCGAGATAGGGCTGGTCGCCCGACTGTTCATATTCATAGTCAAGACGCAGCCAGCCGTTTGGTTGCAGACGCCATTTCACCGAGCGCATGTTGCCCTCGTAGGTGGCTTCCACCACGTGACTGCCGGCGTCCGCGTAGTGTTTGAGCGCCGAAAGCGAGGCGGTTCCCGAGGCCAGGACCGGGCCGTTGGTCAGCACGGTTCCCTTAGCGCTTCTGAGGAGCCCCGACCACTTCTCCACCGTCACCTCGACGTCGCCCGAGCGCATCGTTATCGTCGCCTGGTCCTCGGTCGCCGTCACCGCGCCGCCTTTTCCCGAATGAACGCCTATTGTCGAGGCAACCTGCCTGGGGCTCTGGATCATCCAGGTCCACGTGTAGATCTCGCGGCCGCGGGGATCGCGCGCGGTCAGGAGGAGAGCATCGTAGTCACGCCAGCCGGGCGGGAGGTCAATGGAAAGTTTGCCCGTCGACCACGGGCCGACGAGAGGGGCGGTTGCCGTTCCCCCCTGAGACGTCTTGAACCCTGTCAAGTCATCGAACGGTCCCCGGAAGCGGACCAGTTTCCAGGAGAACTTACATTGACTCAGGTTGGTGAAGTCGTACCGGTTCTCCAGCTCGATTTCCCCGGCAAAATCAGGCGGCAGGGACTCCATTTTCACGACGACCGGTGACCATACCTCCTTGACCGCGAAGAAGCTGCCTTCCTTCTCGCGGTAAGGGCCGAGCAGTCCATCGGGCGCATGGTTCCCATCGGTGTCCAGAATCCCTTCCTTATCGGTCCGCTTCACTCCTTCGTCTATGAATGCCCAGAGAAATCCGCCTGCGCCGAAGGGTTTGCTCAGTATCAGAGCCCAGTAGTCTTCGAGCCCGGCTCCGCCGCCGCCGTCGTAGAGTCCGTGAAGGAACTCGGTCGGAAACAGAACATCCTTGCCGTTGAAGAACTTCCCCGGACAGCAACCGTACGGGCGGTAATGGCCGGTGTCAGTGTAGTTGAAGTTCTCCCAAGGATGGATCACGTGCCGCTTCTGCGGATCGTACCTGGCGAAATCGTCATCGAGCTCCCTGTTCCAGCCCCCTTCGTTACCGTTGTCCCAGATGATGACAGAAGGGTGGTTAACATCGCGGACCACGGTTTCTTTAACCAGCTTTTCGCCGATTTCGGTCCCGTACGCCTTCTGCCAACCTCCAAGCTCGTCGAGGACATACAAACCGACCGTGTCACACACCTCCAGGAAGTGCGAATCGGGCGGGTAGTGGGACATTCGAACCGCATTCATGTTCATGTCCTTCATCAGGTTCACGTCCATGATGCTCAGCTGGCGGCTGGTCGTCCTTCCCGAGTCCGGCCAGAAGGAGTGCCGATTGACCCCCTTCAGGCGGACCTTTCTCCCGTTGACGTAAATCCCGTCGCCGGCTCGCAGCTCGACTGTTCGAAAACCGAACCTCTCGGTAACAAAATGCGTATCCGTTCGGCCGGTCTTGAGGCGCAGTTCCACCTGGTAGAGGTTCGGGGTTTCGGCACTCCAGGTCTGCACATCGGGGATCTTGGTCCCGACCGTTACAACTTCCATCCCCTCCTTCAGAGGCTGCTCGAAAGGCTGACCGACAGCGCTTCCATCCAAGGTTCGCACCTGGCCGACCAGCCGGGTCGCGTTCCTGATATTCGCCAGGTAGGCGTCAACAATGACCGTGCCATCCGCCTTCGCGTTGATCGCGATCCGTTCGATGAATTCGGCCGGGTAAGCCTCGAGGTAGACCGGGCGGAAAATGCCGCCAAACACCCAGTAATCACTGGTTCGTTCCGCGTCATTGACCGTCGGTTCGGCTGATTGCTTGCTCACCGTAACCGACAGGAGGTTCGGGGCGCCAAGATCGAGGAGACCGGTCACGTCATATTTAAACCGGTAAAAACCTCCCTGATGCACCGGGCCGGCCGACTTGCCGTTGATCGAAACCTCGGTATCGGTCATCGATCCCTCGAACACGAGGAACACTCGCTTACCGACCCACGCGGACGGTGCTTGAAACCTGTACTTGTAGAGCCCCTTTTCTTCGCCCTTCTGCTTGTCGTGACCGTAGTTGTAAGTCCCGAAACCGTGCAATTCCCAGTTCGAAGGAACCGGTATCTTCGTCCACACGCCGCTATTGCGACCCGCGGTGCAGAAGAAGTCCCATTCGATCGTGTGGTCTTTGTCCGTGCCCGAGAGGTAGACCGTTTCGGTCACCTGCGCCAGCACCGGAAACGACATCGCAGCCAGAAACCATAGGACGAAGACACAACGCCGGAATCGCATCGAACGTTTACCTCCAGTGAGGGCGCCAGTATAGCAGTAGCCGTGCCAAAAGGACCTCAAGGACCTCAAGGACGGAAAGGACAACAACTCCCCTGTCCTCCTGGTCCTTGAGGGTCCTTGAGGTCTTGAGGTCCTTTAGTTGAACCGGGAATCTTCGGGCTGCAGGTGCCTGAACCGCGAGATCAGGCGGACATCGTAGACGTGACTCTTGAGAATGCCCAGCACTGACTCGCCTCGTTCCCGGAGATCTTCGAGCTCCAGGAGCCGCTGCTTCTCGTAGACCGAGAAATTCAGCCAGGCACAAATCGAGTTGACGAGGGTCTGGTAATCGAGTTTCTCGAGCCGGGCCAGGGACGAGGTGTAGGAATCGGCGGCCTTGGCCATTTCTCGAAAATAGCGGACCAGGAGTCTGGATGTCTTCCTTGTCTCCCACCTGGCCGGAAGGGATTCCTCAAGCAGCCGGGCACGCACGATCCGGTATGGTCGGGCCTGGAGCTGTTCCTCAACCGCGAAACGGTGAGCGCCCTGGACCAGGATCTCAAGATCATCTCCCGCCACGTGCTTGTGATCCACGATCACTCCCATTCCGCCGGTCTGGAAGACTCCATGCTTCTCCATGTAATCTCGCTCGCAGCCGGGCTGCAAGAGCATGACTCCCATCTCGCCGTCCTTCTCCAAGGCATCTTCAATCAGCTGCTTATGCCGCGGCTCACTAATCCGCAAGGGCAGAAGAGTCCGGGGAAACAGGACAACATCCGTCACGGGCAGGATCGGTAGGTCGAGTCTTTGCGTAGCCATAGGAAAACTTAAAATCGCCGTGTTTTGCCGAGGGAAGGCTACCCGCTTTCGCGGGGGAAAGCAAGGGGGGAAAGGAGGGGAAGGATGAAGGATGAAGGATGAAGGGGCGAAGGATGAAGGATGAAGGATGAAGGATGAAGGGGGGAAGGATGAAGGGGTGAAGGGCAAAGCAGAAAGCGAGTGCATTTCCCTGCCTTTCCCTTCGCCCCTCCGCCCCTTCTCCCCTTCGCCCCTGCTTTACGCCCTGGCTGTCTCGCTGGCCTGGATTCGGGCGGAGCGGGCGGTGCGGTAGCGGTTCTCCACGTCGGCCCAGTTGATGACGTTGAAGAAAGCTTTCACGTAGTCCGCTCTGCGGTTCTGATACTTGAGGTAATAGGCGTGTTCCCAAACGTCCAGGACGAGCAGCGGGAGACATCCGAACTCGTTCATGTTCTGGTGTTTCTCGACGCCCAGTATGACCAGCTGATCGGTGAGCGTCTGATAAGCCAGAATTCCCCAGCCGCTCCCTTCGACGGCGGTGGCAGCCGCCTGGAAGTGATTCTTGAATCCGTCATAGCTTCCGAACTGTTGCTTTATCGCCTGGGCTAACTCTCCGCCGGGCTGCCCCCCGCCCTTCGGCGTCATGTTGGGCCAGAAGATCGAATGCAACATATGGCCGGAGCCATGGAACGCAACTTCCCGTTCCCAGTGCTTGACCAATGCGAAGTCCCCGTTCGTCCGAGCCTCGGCCAGCTTTTGTTCGGCCTTGTTCAGACCATCGACATAGGACTGATGATGTTTATCGTGATGCAGCCGCATCGTCTGCTCGTCGATGTGCGGCTCCAATGCATTGTACTCGTACGGCAAAGGCGGCAAAGTGTGTGCCATTGTTTTTCACCTCCAGCGCTCTGATAAGATCTTGTTTTGAAATTAGACGAAGATTCCGGGAGACCGGATTCGGGGAAGGAAAGCAGAAGTCAGGAGTCGGACAAGCAGAAGTCAGAAGTCAGAAGTCAGAAGTCAGAAGTCAGAAGTCAGAAGAAAAGAAGTCAGAAGTCAGAAGTCGGAAAACCAGAAGTCAGGAGTCAGAAGTCAGAAGTCGGAAAACCAGGAGTCAGAAGTCAGAAGTCGGAAAACCAGGAGTCAGAAGTCAGAAGTCAGAAGAAAAGAAGGAGAGCGCTATGTCTCGTTCTGCCTTCCCATTCTGACTTCTGACTTCTGACTCCTGACTTCTAGTTTTTAAAGTCAGAAGAAAAGAAGGAGAGCGCAATGTCTCGTTC